>NZ_JBFAMX010000322.1:0-11147 GCF_040659615.1 Nonomuraea sp. NPDC049784 | reverse complement strand
GGGGGCCGGCCGACGGCACGGCCCGGCCGGACCGAACGGACGAGTCGAAGACCGGCCGCGCGACGGAGGCGCTGTCGGGCGCGCAGGTCCTCATCGTCGACGACGATGTCCGCCTGGTCACAGCACTCACCCACGTCCTCGGACGGGCGGGGATGTCGGTGCTGCACGCCGCGAACGGCGCGGAGGGCATCGAGGCGCTCGCACGCCACCCGCAGGTGTCGCTCGTCCTGATGGACATCATGATGCCCGTGATGGATGGCTACGAGGCCATGCGGGCGATCCGCAGCGATCCCCGTCACGCGGATCTCCCGATCATCGCGCTCACCGCCAAGGTCATCGCCGGGGAGCGGGAGAAGGCGATCGCCGCGGGCGCCAACGAGTACGTGCATAAACCCGCCGATGTGAACCTGCTGCTCAGCGTCGCCCGGGACCTGCTGGATACGGACGGCGCCGAGGAGTAGCCACCTGCGGACCACCGAACCGGATCCGCGTGCTCACAGTGACTGAACGCCTGGCATGTGACTCCAGAGACCAGGGTGCGTACCCACGACGGATTCCCGCCGCTGACCTGCACACATGTGTGATGTGCCGGGCCGGGGCATCGATGAAGAATCCAACTCGGACCCTATAGCTCAGCTCCACAACCAGCAGAGCTTGGGCGAAATGAGGATGCCCCGTAATGGATCGCCTAACGAAGCTGCGCCAGTACGTCGACACACTCGGCACCCCGGGAACCGCGGACGGCGACGCGAACAGATGGCCCGTGCACGACGAATTCCTGACGTTTCCCGGCGAGGACGAGGTCACCCGGCTCACCCGGTCTGTCACCCGTTGTACGGGACGGCTGGAACAGGCGCTCCAGCAGCAGCGCCGGTTCGCGTCCGAAGTCTCGCATGAGCTGCGCAACCCCATCGCCGCCTTGCGCGTCCGCCTGGAGGAGGCGCAACTGCACCCACGCCAGACGCGCATGGACGACCTCATCGAGCAGGCGCTGGCCGACGTCGACCGGCTGGAGGCGATCGTCACCGACCTGCTCATGCTGTCCCGGATCGAGGCGACGGGCAGCAAGAGCACGTACAACGGTGCCAGGATGACGGAGGCCGTCGACCTGGCGGAGTTGGTGACCTCGGAGTCCTTCCGCCGGGTGGACCGGCTCGGCAACGAACTGCGGCTCGCGCCCGGGGTGATGGTCATGGGCATCCGCAACGAACTCGTCCGGGTGCTCACCAACCTTTTGGACAACGCCCATCGGCATGCGATGCGCGAGGTGGAGGTGGAGGTCAGGCGCAACGGAAACAGCGCCGAACTGATCGTCTCCGACGACGGCGACGGGATCGCTGAGGCCGACAGAAAACGGATCTTCGAGAGGTTCGTGCGGCTTGACGCCTCGTGCCAGCGCGACCGCGATGGCACCGGACTCGGCCTGGCGATCGCACGTGAGATTGCCCATGCCCATCACGGCACCATCGAGGCGGGCAGGTCTGCCAGCGGTGGGGCACGCTTCGTGCTCCGGCTCCCACTGGCCGACCACCTGGCGTTGTCCGGACAGGTCCCGCCGCATGATCGTGCGAATGGATCACGCTGAAGACCTGTGGGCCCTATGCGCCGCAATTCACGGGGCGGTCATCGGCGTGACGGGATCGCTGCGGTGAGCAGGGTGCCATGTCCGGCGGGGCTGTCGATCTCGAAGGTGCCGCCGAGCGCCTGGATTCGGTCGCTGAGCCCGATGAGTCCTGCGCCGTCGGTGGGATCGGCCCCGCCGATGCCATCGTCGCGGACCGCGACCCGGACCTCCGTGCCCTTCATGTGCAGTTCCACGCAGGCGAGGGAGGCGCGGGCGTGCTTGGCCACGTTGGTCAGCGCTTCGAAAACGATGTCATACACGATTGCCTCGACGCGCTCCGGTAGCCGGCCATCGACGGCCATGTCCAGCTCGACCGGGACGACCGAGCGGTGAGCGAGCATCGTCAGCGCGGGCTCGAGACCTCCCTTGGACAAGATGGCCGGGTGGATGCCGTGGGAGAGCTCCCGCAGCTCCTTGATGGCGAGCGCCGTGCCTTCGCCGATATGTTGAAGCCGTTCCCGCAGCTCGGTCAGGTCCTCCGGGACCAGGCTCTCCACGGCGCGAAGGGCGTGGCCGATCTCGATCAGACGCTGTCCGGCTCCGTCGTGCAGGTCGCGCTCGATCTGACGGCGGGTCTCGTCGGAGGCGGCGACCACGCGCGCCGTGGCCAACGCGCAGGCGCGACCAACTCGGTGAAGTCGAGCATGCGTTCCTCGACCGGCTGCTCGGCGGCCTCCAAGGCGCGGAAGAGTGCGATCATCACCCCCCACGCCTGACCCTCGACAGTAATCGGGATGCCGATGGCGGATACGACCCCAATGGCGCGGGACCAGTCGGCGAGCTGGCCGGCGATGCTCTCATTGATATGTATCCATTCCGGGTGCCCCGCCCGTGTCACCAGGCCGGCGATGCTGTGCTTCTGCAGCGGCCAACTCAACCCCACCGTCGGCATCTGGGCGGAGCTGTCCTTGGCCCAGACGCTGATCAGCACGATCGTGGGGCCGGTGTCGTAGCGTTCGAGGAGCGTGAAGTCGGCCTCGAGGATGTGGCCGACTTCGGCGGCGACGGCGTCGAAGATCTCCGAGGGCCGGACTCCGTGCGCCACCAGCGTGGCGACGCGCCGCAGCGCTGCCTGCTCCTCGGCGAACCGGCGCAACTCGTCGCGGCTCGTCTCCAGCGCCCGGCTGATGGCCTCTCGCTCGTGGGCCGCATGCAGCAACGCCTCCAGCGAGGGCACCACGCGTTCGTTCAGCCGACGCGTCATGCCCTCCGGGAGTTCCTTCGGCACGGTCAGCGTGCCGAGCCGGTTGCCACTGACCGTCAGCGGCAGCGCCACGTGCTGCCCATCGCCTGCCACCGTCGCGGTCTCGATTGAGAGAGACGGCAGGCCCAGGGCACGGCCCAGTTGCTGACCGGCCACCGGCAGCGCCGACCGCAGGTGCTCGGTGCGCAGCAGCAGCCTGGCCATCCGCGCGTCCAGGTCGGCGTCGCTGCGCCGCGCCTCAGCCTCGACGACCAGAGACCGCATCAATGCCGCGCCCCAGCCGACCAGCAGCGCCACAGCGAGAAAGATGACCAGCGGTATCCAGCCCCAGATCGTGAAGGCGCCGATGGGAGGAAGCAAGAAGTAGTCGAGGATGACGCCGCTGGCGATGGCGGCCAGAACGCCCAGCACCGGGCCGCACAGGAACGACACCACAAGAACGCCGAGAAGGTAGACCGGACCCACAGCGCTTGCCGGGACGTGGCGCGCCAGAGAGTAGCCCAACAACGTTTCGGCTGCGACGATCGATGCACTGACGAGAATTCCCATGGGCAGGGACAACCGCGTCGGGCGCAGCAGCAGCGGTGCGATACGCCCCTCCATGTTTTCAGGCTACTCATGGAGGACAAAGCTGCCGCAAAGGTCCAGCGATATATCCTCAGTCACTCGTACGGTCGGAAGATAGTGATCCTCGTACCGGCCAGATTTTCCTCGATCGACAGGTTTCGGGATGCGAATTATTGACGCTCGAGGAACTGCGTGGTCCGGACCACCTCCGAGCGAATCACGTCCAGGGCGCCGGCACCGGCCTGGACCGGCACCGCTGCGGACGCCGGTCGCCGCCGTCGAGTTTGGGAGCCTGAAGGAGTCGGCACACCCAGGCTCTGGTGTCCTGAGAGGGCCCGGCCGCGGGCATGAAGAACCCCCGGGCGGTAAGCCCGGGGGTTTCACCGTGAGAAGAGGTCAGGCGCTCTTACGACGCTGGGCCCGCAATACCGCGAGCCGCTCGTTGAGCACCTCCTCAAGATCTTCGATGGACCGCCGCTCCAGGAGCATGTCCCAGTGTGTCCGCGGGGGCTTCACCTTCTTGGACTCCGGCTGCTCGCCGTCCACTCGTACCGCGGTCGCGCCGCACATGCGGCACTCCCAGGTCGCTGGGATTTCAGCCTCGGCTGCAAGCGGAACCTCGAAGCGATGGCCCTTAGGACAGGTGTAGGACACCTCCTGGCGCGGGGCCAGATCCGTGTTACGGTCGTTCTCGTAGCTGGTTGCCCCGAGCCGGGTGCCACGAAGCGCGCGCTCGCCCATGTCTAAATGCCTCCTACAGGGCCCCCTTGCGTGGGGGGTCTGTCTCCCACGGTGTCTAACGCTTGGTACCGTGATGGGATTCCCACCCGCGGGGTGATCCAATCGCGCTTGGGGCGTCGGGTCTTCACGCCTTCACCGATCGGGCCCGCGTCCGGGCCGTGACCAGGGCCGCCGCCAGCCAGAGCCCGCCGATCATCACCAGGACGCCGTGCGCGACACGCAGCGGGTACGGGCCGAAGAACTGCGGGATGAACAGCACGAACCCCAACGCCAGCGCCATCCCACTCCACTTGGGCAGCGTGCCGGACCGCCATACGGAGATCGCGGCCATGACCGTGCCGGCGCCGAGCAACAAGAGCCCGGCGGCGAACATGCTGATCGCCACGGGCCCGTACCTGAACTCCTCGACCAGCTCCATCAGCGCGGGCGCCTGGTCGCTGAGCGAGCGCCGGGCGATCACGTTCAGGCCGAAGTCCTCGGCGCCGTAGTACGGGAGGGTCAGGCCCGCGCCCACCCAGGTCACCGCCGCGGCGCGCAGCGAGAGGCGGTCGCCGAGCACCTGGTGCAGCCCGAGCACGGCCAGGCCGAGCAGCACGAACCCGAACATGGCGGCCAGGTGCCCCGCGACCCACGCGGTGGAGGCGATCGTCGCGGCGTCGTCGGCGGAGGGGCGGATCGCGGGATACAGGAGGAAGAGGATCCCGCCGGCGGCGAAGGCTGCGGGGGTGAGTCTGGGGGCCATCAGTGCTCCTTGAAGAGGGCAACGCTCTTATGCGAGAGCAATGCTCTCGCCTGGTGATCCTGATGTCAAGAGCGGTGCTCTCTCTTCGGAGCAGTGAGTTGGGTTATCGGGGGCGCCGGCGGGTCAGAAGGGGCACCAGGGTCCTGTCGCCGAGGCGGGTCATCGCTGCCAGCGGCTTGACGGCGGCGCCCACCAGCCAGGGAAGGCCCGGCGTGCCGGTGGCCCGGGCGAGGCCGGGGCCGAGTGCGGCCATCATCGCCGTCAGTCCGGGCAGGGGGCGGATCCACATGGTGACCTCCTTGATCAGTCCGTCCTCGCCCACCTCGACCAGGGTCGCCTCGTGGATCTCCTGACGGCCCAGCCGGGCGGTCGCGGTCAGGGTCCGCGTGCGTTCGTCGCCGATGTCGTTCTGGTAGCGCAGCTCGGACAGAACGCCGAACACGACCGTGAACAGCTCCCGCACCTGCTCTTTGCCCCTGAAACCGGCTGTGGCGCTGAGGGGTGAGTGGAAGACCACGTCGTCGGCGAGCGTGGCGATGAGGGCGTCGACGTCATGCGCCTCGCCGGCCTCGCGGTACGCCCTGGCGGGTGAGTCCTGAATGTGAACTGTCATGAGTTCACTTTATCAACCCACTATCCTGGGTGCATGAACAGGTTCGGTGAGATGCACTGCTCCATCGCCCAGGCCGTCGGCGTGGTCGCCGAGCCGTGGACGCCGCTGATCCTGCGCGACCTGTTCCTGGGGCTGCGCAGGTTCGACGATCTGGCGGAGGACCTCGGGATCTCGCGCAACCTTCTGACCCGCCGCCTGGAACACCTGGTCGGGGCCGGGGTCGTGGAGAAGCGGCCGTACCAGGAGCGTCCGGTGCGTTACGAGTACGTCCTCACCGAGGCGGGCCGCGACATCGTGCCCGCCCTGCTGACGTTGATGGCCTGGGGGGATCGCTGGTCGACGCCGCCTGGGGGCCCGCCCGCGCTCCTGGTGCACTCCTGCGGCGAGCGCTTCACCCCCGTGGTCACCTGCCCGCACTGCGGCGGCGAGGCCACGGCTGAGACGGTGACGGCCGTAGGCGGCCCGGGCGCGGCCCAGGGCCCGGGCACCATGCTCCTCGCGGCGCCGTCCTGACTCGCCCGGCCCCCCGAGCCGGGCGAGGTGCCGTGGTCAGAGGCGGTCGGGGACCTCGTTGCCCGCCGCGCGGATGGCCTTGGGGAGGTTGGTCAGGGCCAGGAGGACGAAGCCGACGACGAAGAAGATGATCATGGAGACGATGGCGATGCGGTAGCTGTTGGTCAGCTGCAGCGCGATCGTCACCGTCAGGGAGCCGATGAACGCCGAGCCCTTGTCGCTGATCTGCAGCAGGCTGAAGTACTCGGCCTCCCGCCCCTTGGGGATCACCTGCGAGAACAGCGAGCGCGACAGCGCCTGAGTGCCGCCCAGCACGATCGCGATCGCGAACGCCATCAGGTAGAACTGCAGCTCCTGCCCCTCCGCCACGAACATCGCCGCCACCACGATCGCCGTCCACAGCACCAGGCTCGCCAGGACGGTGCGCTTGGTCCCGAAGCCGCGGGCCAGCCACCCCAGCAGCAGCGCCCCGAAGAAGGCCACGAACTGCACCATCAGGATCGCCGTGATCTGCACCGTCTTGTCCAGCTTCAGGGCCTCGGAGGCGAAGGCGGCGCTGTTGCCGATGACCGTCTGCACGCCGTCGTTGTAGACCAGGTACGCCACCAGGAACAGCAGCGTCAGCGGATAGCGGCGCAGCTCGGCCAGGGTGCGGCCGAGCTGGCGGAAGCTGCCGCGGACCGAGCTCATCGCCGTGCTCTCGTGGGCGGGCACGGGCCGGTTGCGCAGCCGCAGCAGCGGGATGATCGTGAAGATCGCCCACCACAGGCCCGCCGACATCATGCTGATGCGCACCGCCATGCCCTCGCCCAGGCCCAGGCTCTCGTGCTGCAGATAGAGGACGAGGTTGAGCGCCAGCAGCAGGCCGCCGCCCAGGTAGCCGATGGCCCAGCCGCGCGAGGACACCCCGTCGCGCTCCTCGGGCGTGGAGATCTGCGGCAGGAACGAGTCGTAGACCACGACCGAGGAGCCGTACGCGAGGTTGGCCAGGATGAACAGCACCCCGCCCAGCATGTAGCGGTCGCCCTCGACGAAGTACAGGCCCATCGTGGCCAGCGCCCCGACGTAGGCGAAGCCGCCGAGCAGCTCCCGCTTGCGGCCGGTGTGGTCCGCCAAGGCGCCCACCACGGGCAGCGCGAAGATCTGCAGCAACACCGCGACGGTCAGCGTCAGCCCGAAGAACGCGGCCGGCCTGATGTCGGCGCCCAGTACGTCGACGTATCCCAGGCCGGGGTTCGCGGCGGCCAGCTTGTCGAAGTCGGCCACACACGTGTCGGACGCGACGGTGGGGAGGTCCTTGGCGCAGGCCGCGGTCTTGGCGACCGGGATGAGGTACGGGCCGAGGAAGACCGAGATGATCGTGGTGTAGAAGGCGGAGTTGGCCCAGTCGTAGAAGTACCAGCCGCGCTGCTCGCGCCTGCGCGCTGCGGGGGAGTCGTCGAGGGCCGCGGGGGGTGCGGGTACGGGCATGGCGTCGGGTCGCTCCTATGCGCCCGGGAGGGACCGGGCTACGGGCTTGTGGGGGATACCTACGCGGCCAGGCTGCCGGGATGCCACTGGCCGCGGCGCTCCAGCACGCCGCGCAGGGCCGTGACGTTGTCGGTCATGATGCCGTCCACGCCCAGGTCGAGCAGGCGCTCCATGCGGGCGGGGTCGTTGACGGTCCATACGTGCACCTGCATGCCGATGGCGTGCGCCGTACGCACCAGGCGTCGTGTGGTCACGCGCAGGCCGCGGAAGCCCACCGGCACCTGCGCGCACGGGACGCCGGAGCGTGACAGGCGGGCCAGCAGGCGGCCGTAGCCGGAGGTGGACGCGGCGGCCCGCAGCGCGGCGACGCCGCGCGGGCCGAGCGCCGAGCACACCTCCTTGCCCAGCGCGGCCCTGGCCAGCACCAGGCGCTCGTCGGAGAAGGAGGTCAGGCAGATCCGGTCATAGGCGTTGGTGCGCCGGATCGTCTCCGCCAGCGGGGCGATGGCGGCCGCCTCCTTGACGTCGATGTTGAACCGGACCTCCGGCCAGGTGCCCAGCAGGTCCTCCAGCAGCGGGATCTCGTGGACCCCGGCGATGCGGGCCTGCCTGACCGCCCGGTAGGGCAGCTCCGAGATGCGGCCACGCTGGTCGGTCACCCGGTCGAGCGTGTGGTCGTGGAAGGCGAGCAGCACGCCGTCGGAGGTGGCGTGCGCGTCGGTCTCCAGATAGGTGTAGCCGAGCCCGACCGCCCGCTCGAAGGCCGCGACGGAGTTCTCCGCGCCCTCGGCGGCGCCTCCGCGGTGGGCGAAGGCCAGCGGGCCCGGATGGTCGAGAAAGGCGAATCGACGGCTCAGCACGTCCTGAGTATGCCTTCCGTGGGTGAACGGTTCGGTTACGGTTCGGGGAGATTCTCCCACTCTTGGCGGCGGGCCTCGGCCAGTGCGATGGCGGCGGCCACCGCCACGTTGAACGAGCCCACCCGCCCCACCTGCGGGATGTAGCAGACACCGTCCACGGCCTCGAGCAGGGCGGGGGAGCAGCCGTGGTCCTCGCTGCCGACCACCAGGCAAACGTCGCGGGCCAGGCCGGCCCGGTGCAGCGGCACGGCCTCCGCGGTCAGCTCGATGGCCAGCACCGCGTACCCCTCCTCCTTGGCGGCCTTGACCGCCTCGGTGGCCAGGACCGGCTCATGCCAGGTGACCAGGCGTTCGGTGCCGAGCGCGGTCTTGCCCGCCTTGGGGTTGGTGGGAGGGGTGGCGTTGCCTGCGAGCCAGATCTCGTCCACGCCGAACGCGGCCGCGCTGCGGAAGATCGAGCCGATGTTGAACGGCCCCGTGACCGACTCGATGATCAGGCCGAGGCGGTTTCCGGTGTTCCTGCGCCAGGTGCGGTTGAGCCGCTTGACGTCGGTGGGGCGCAGTTGCCTTCTCATCGGGTCACCTTCAGGATGCGGTAGGCGGCCCGGCTGGCCTCGCGCGAGGCCTGCCAGCCCTGCTCGCCTAGCCAGCGCTGCAGGGAGTCCGAGCCGAGGTGTTTCTGGACGACCAGGTAGGCCACGCCGTCGGGCGTGAGCCTTGTCAGCCACCTGGTGAGCATCTCGTGCAGAGCCTGCTTCCCTATACGGATCGCAGGATTAGACCAGATTGCCCGAAATTTCACATCACCTGGAACTTCATCGACATGCACTGACCTTACTTTGTAAAGGCGGGCGGCTTCGGCATTCCGGGCGGTCAACTCCAGGCTGCGCCGGTTCACATCGACGGCCCACACCGTCGCCTCGGGCGCCCGGGAAGCCATGGTCAGCGCGATCGGCCCGTACCCGCAGCCCAGGTCGAGCAGGTCGCCCTCCTGCGGGGGCGGCGGAACGCTCTCCAGCAGGATGCGCGTGCCCACGTCGACCCGCTCCGGCGAGAACACGCCGCTGTCGGTCTCCAGCCGCAGGTGCAGATCGGGCAGGACCAGGTCGACCGATCCCGGCCTGCTCGCGGTCTTCGGCTGCTCGGAGAAGTAGTGGGCCACGTAGCAAAACGTTACCGGACCGCCCCAGGACCCCCGCCCACGCCGTGGTGGTCAGAGGGCGTGCTCCAGGTCCGTGAGGTGGTCCTCCGTCATCGGGGCGCGTCCCGTCTCGACGTCGGCCAGGCGGGCGAGCATGGCGCGGAGCAGCGGGACCGCGATCCCGTCCGCCTCCGCCCGCGCGAGCACGGGCCGGTAGTGCTCGTGCACCTCCACGGGCCGGTGCCGGACGGCGATGTCGCGCCAGATGCCGCTGCGGTCCTTCGGCTGGGTACGCAGCCACGCGGTCAGCCGGTCCGTGGCCGACTTCCGCGCATCCTCCGAGGCGCCGGGGAGATAGGCGGCGGGCGAGAACGCGTCGAACGGCTCCAGCCGGAGCCCTCGGGCCACCGCGAACACCTGGCCCACCAGCCCGTACATCAACGGCCTGTGCCGGTCGATCAGGTCGGCCATGGGAGCGTCGGCCAGCGCGGTCGCGCTGAGCATGGCGCCGAAGCCCAGCTTGGCCCACAGGTACCCGCTGACGTTCGAGGTGGCCGTGGCCCCGAGCCCGGACAGGCCGGCCACCAGCTCGGAGACCCGGGCGCTGGGGGCGCCGCTCAGCTCGCCCACCACGAACGCGCCCGGCCCGCCGTCCCGGATGACCCCCGGCTCGACCACGTCGGCGAACAGGTTGACGAACGCCCCCACGACCCGCGACTCGCCCACGTAGGAGGCGATGAGCGGCTCGTTGAGCCCGTTCTGCACCGACACGACGTACCCGTCGGGGGCGAGCCGGGGCGCGATCCAGGCGGAGGCCTGGTCGGTGGCCTGGGCCTTGACGCACAGCAGCACCCGCCGCAGCGGCCCGTCCACCTCCTCCGGGGTGGCCGCGCGCACCGGGACGCTCTCGGAGGCGCCGGAAGGGCGGTGCAGCACCACTCCGGAGCGCCGGATGGCGGCGACGTGGGCGGGGTCGGCGTCCACGAGCAGCACGTCGTGCCCGGCCCGCGCCAGGTGGAACGCGACGGTGCCGCCGATGGCCCCGCCGCCGACGATGGTGTGAGTCATGCGCGCTGTACCTCGCTCGTTCCGTTCCAGTGCAGGGGCAGGGCGGTCGTGCCCGCCGCGGCCCCTCCGTCGACCCGCAGCACCGCGCCCGTCACCCACGCGGCCTCCTCGCCGGCCAGCCAGCGAACGGCCGCTGCGACGTCCGGCGGGAGCCCGCGCCGGCCCAGGGGGTTGGCCGAGACGGCGGCGGCGTACTCCTCGGTGACGGGGTTGGCCGGGCTGTCCACGGTGACGAAGCCGGGGCTGACCGCGTTGACGCGGATGCCGAGGGGGCCGAGCTCGACGGCGGCCGCCTTGGTCAGCATCTCCAGCGCGGCCTTGGACGTGCAGTAGTGCGCCGCGCCGGGGCGGGCGCGCAGGGCGGCGCCGGAGGCGATGTTCACTACGGACCCGGTGCGGCCGCTCGCCGCGCAGGCCCGCCCGAAGGCCGCCGTGATCAGCATGGGCGCGCGTACGTTGACGTCCTGCACCCGGTCCCACTGGGTCGCGGTCATCTCCAGGAACGGCGTCGCCGGGTAGATGCCGGCGGCGTTGACCACCACGTCCACCGGGCCGTACTCCTGCCAGGCCCGATCCACCAGGCCCGCGGCGGCCTCCGCGTCGG
>NZ_JBFAMX010000321.1:0-11223 GCF_040659615.1 Nonomuraea sp. NPDC049784 | reverse complement strand
GCCCTCGCCGTCGGTCTGGTGGTCTCCAGCCTGGCCTTCGCGGTCGTTCACGGCTCCAGCGACCCCTGGCTGTTCGGCTACTACACCTTCATCGGCGTTGCCACGGGACTGATGGCGATCATCAGCCGCGGCATCGAGGCGCCGGCCGCGTTCCACATCGCCAACAACGTCCTGTTCTCGAGCGTCAACACGCTGATGGCAGACGGCGAGGGCTACACCATCGACCGGTCCACCGACACCGGTGACGCGGCCCTCCTGATCCTCGCCGCCGTCAACATCGCCATGGTCGTCCTCGTCTGGGTGCGCGAGCGACGTACACGGAGCACGACCTAATATCGGCACCGGACGACGAGGTGAGGACCCATGACCTGGAGCACACGCGAGATCGCCGACCTGGCGGGCACCACAGTGAAGACGGTGCGCTACTACCACCAGGTCGGGCTGCTCGACGAGCCCGACCGCGAGCCCAACGGCTACAAGCGCTACGAGGTGCACCACCTGACGCGGCTCCTGCAGATCAAGCGCCTGACCGGCCTCGGTGTGCCGCTCGCACAGGTGGCCGAGATGGGCACGAGCGGCGAAGGCCAGGCCTCCGTCTTCCGGACCGTCGACGCCGAGCTCGAGGCGACGGTCCGGCGGCTGGAGAGCATCCGGCGAGAGCTGGCCATCCTGGCGCAGCCGGGTGCGTCACCGGAGGTGCCGACCAGCTTCAGCGGCCTCGTCCAGGACCTGCGCGACAACGACCGCGCTCTGCTGACGATCTACGCCCAGCTTTTCTCGGACGAGTCGATGGAGGTGCTGCGCCGGACGCTCGAGGCACACCCGAACGACGATCTCGACGAGGCGTTCCGCGACCTGCCCGAAGACGCCGACGATGCCACCAGGCAGGCCCTCGCCGAGCAGCTCGCGCCCTTCATCGTCCCGGGCGCCACCGCACATGGCGTGACGCTGGAGCCGAGGGCCACCACGCCAGGCCAGGCCGAGGCGGCGCGGCGCGCCGTCGGTCACGCCCTCAGGGCGCTCTACAACCCCGCGCAGGTCGACGTGCTCCGTCGAGCGCACCTGCTCCACGAGGCCGACGACGACGGTGCCGACACCGGTGCCGACGCCCCGTGACCCCCTCGATGATGTAGACCGCCTCACACACCCCGCACGGCACGAACCTGGAGAACAGCGCGATGTAGTTGTCGGCGATGTGTCCGCCGCAGCCCGCAACCTGGAGTCCGGCACCGCGCAGAACGCGTGCCGTGCAGTACAGATTCCTCGCCCACCCGGTCACTGTCATCGGCGACCGGTCGTCTGCGACACCGACCACCGCAGCTGGTTCGGCCTTCTCCGATCTGCGAGAGCGGCACACCCAGCTCGGCAAGACGTCGGATCCGCAGGAGGCGGCCAAGGGTGTGGTCGGGTACGCGCGACGTTGCTCAGGGTTGCCGGCGCTCGGCGTCCGGAGATAGGGGCGCCAGTCGTCCGTGGCCGTGCAAAAAGGGCACTCGGCCGTTGACACCGGTCCGATGGCGCGGCCGGATCGCTCCGGGGTTCACCAGTGACGTCGCGTCATGGACTTCACCTGCGAATGTCATGGCGAGGTGGTGACGTGGCTGCACTGCCGGAAGAGCACCGCAACGGCTGTAATCGACCCACATGAGGCACTTAAACCCAGCCGCCGGCGAGCTGCTCGACACGCTGGACCGGCAGGCAACCGCAGAGATCGAGCGGCTGACCAGCCGGCGGGCGACGATCGCCGACTTCCCGACATCGAAGTCGGCCTCGACGCGCCCTCGATGCTCACAGCCTACGGCGAGCACCTGCTCAACGACCAGCAGCGCCGCACGAACCGGCTGTTCCAGGCACTCATGACCAACCCGGACGAGCGCTGATCACGCCTCCCCAGGGCCCGTCCACGCCCATGCCCATCTCGTTCGTAGAAAGTGATCAGATGCGAAAAGCCCTGACAGCCCTGATCGTCGCCGCCGTGGCGACGACCCTCCTGCCGGGAGTGCCCGCCGCGGCAACGACCATGCCGAGCGCGGTGCGGTGGGGGCCGTGCCCGGAGAACGTCGCCGCGTCCGGTCTGGAGTGCTCGACGCTCAAGGTTCCGCTGGACTATCGCAAGCCGGACGGGCGGACGATCGACATCGCGATCTCCCGCCTGGCGAGCAAGGACCGGACGCGGCGGCGCGGCGTGCTGCTACTCAACCCGGGCGGCCCGGGCGCGGCAGGCCTGCGGTTCCCGGTCGATCTCGTGGCCGCCGGTATGCCGCGGAGTGTGCTGGACACCTACGACGTGATCGGGTTCGACCCGCGCGGCGTCGGCCACAGTACGCCGGTGACCTGCGCTCTGACACCGGAGCAGCAACTGCGGGGCAACATCCCCCCGTACGCGCCCACCGCGGCCTACGTCGCGAAGCAGGCGGAGGAGGCCAAGGCCATCGCCAGGCAGTGCGCCACGTCGAAGACGGGGTTCATGCTGCCGTACGTCACCACCGCCAACACCGCCCGCGACATGGACCGCATCCGGCAGGCACTGGGCGAGCCGAAGCTCTCCTACCTCGGTTACTCCTACGGCAGTCACCTCGGCGCGGTGTACACCACACTGTTCCCGCAGCGCGGGGACCGGATCGTGATCGACAGCAACCTGCCCCCTGGCGGCATCAACTACGAGGACAGGAGTCTGTTCGCCCGAGGCGTCGAGGACCGGCTCCCCGACTTCGCCGAGTACGCCGCCGCCCACCCCGGGTACGGGCTGGGCAGCACACCGGAGCAGGTGACCGAGAAGTACTTCGAGCTCGCCGAACGGTTGGACAGGACACCGGTCCAGGGAACCGACGGTGCGCTGTTCCGGATGGTCACGTTCGCCATACTCTTCCGCGACGTGAATTTCCCTGCTCTGGCCGGGCTCTGGCAGTCGATCGACACCGGCCAAGCGCCGCCGGCGAGGGCGGCGGATGCTCCCGTACTGAACTCGGACAACTCGATGTCCAGTCACCAGTACGTGGTCTGTGGCGACTCGCGCTGGCCCCGGTCGATCCATACGTACCAGCGCGCCGTCGAGGCCGACCGGAAGCGGTACCCGATGTTCGGCGCGGCGACGGCCAACATCCGACCGTGCGCGTTCTGGCCGTCCGACCCCATCGAGGCGCCGGTGCGCGTCAATGACCGGGGCCCGTCGAACGTCCTCATGGTGCAATTCCTCCGCGACGCGGGGACACCGCTGACCGGCGCCAGGAAGATGCAGCGGGCGCTCGGCGACCGGGCCCGGATGGTGACCGTCGAGCAAGGCGGCCATGGTGTTTACCTGCTCGGCAAGAACACGTGCGCGGACACCGCGGTGACGACGTTCCTGACCACGGGGAAACGCCCGCTGCGCGAACTGACCTGCGCGGCAGAGCCCACCTGATCCGAGTCGCCGCGTTGGCCTGCTCGACGAACCGGCTCGCAGGCCCAACGAGTACAAGTACAGGGTGTCGCATCTGCTGCGCCTGCTCCGGATCCGGCGTGTGAGGGACCTCGGGATACTGGTGCCCCTTTGGGGTGCCAAACGGCGAATACCGTTGCTGAACTGGGCGTTCGCAGGGCGATCAGTCTGCTCTCCGGTACTCGCCGATCAGTCCAGTGACGGTCCTTCGACGGTGGATCTGGGAGGCCATGTCGATCACCTCACTAGGTTCGTGCAACGGCGGGCGAAGCGAACGGCCCCGATGCAGGCCATGGTGGTTGAAATGGCGTTCGTACTCGGCCAGGACCTTACGCAGGTGCCGCTCACCATAGAGCCTTGCCCAACAGCAACGGCCCACCTGCACGGGGCCGCTCCCCCGCCATATCGCCTCGCACCGTTGCCCCCGCCCGTGTAGGTGAGAGCCAGTTGCACGATCAGGTGCGGAACTCGCCGGGGGTCCAGCCGGTCGGACACGACCCCATCGAGGAGGCGGTGTCATCCGTAGTCGTCGGGGAGCCGGTCGAGGACCCGTTCGAGCGCGGGTCCGATGACATCGAGCTCGGCGTCGGTGAGCACGCCGATGAAGTGCCGCCGGACGGCGGCGACGTGTGCGGGAGCGGCGGCGACGATGGCCGCCCGGCCTGCGTCGGTGAGCCGGACCATCGACCCGCGCGCGTCCTCGCTGCACTCCTCACGGGCGACCAGACCGCGCTTCTCCATCCGGGTGACCTGGTGGGAGATCCGGCTGCGCTCCCAGCCGACCATCCGACCGAGGTCACGCGCCCGCAACACCTCGCCCGGAGCCTCCGACAGCGGCACCAACAGGGTGTACTCCGCCCCGGACAGCCCCGCATCCTGGACCAACTGACGCTCCAGCACCGCGGTCAGCCGCTGCAGCACGCCGATCATCCCGCGCCACACGCGCGCCTCCCGCTCGTCGAGCCAGCGCGCCTCACCCATTGGTAGTCAGGTACCGCTGCGCGGCCCGGTTTCCCATCCCCTTTCAATCCCTACGTGCGGTTTTCCCGCATACGGCTTACCGATGATCTTCTGGACATACAGCGGGGAGATCACCCCGCCCTTCGGGCCATCAAGTCACCGAAGGTGGCAGCGGGGCGTACGCCGTGAGACGAGCGCAAGATCCAATGGGAATCGGTCAACTTCAGTGCGACAGGACAGGAACAGAACCAGGAGCACGCCGACCGCCGAGGTAGTGCCAACAACCTTGAGCAGGTTGCATCCAGCGCGATCGGGCTCAACAGCGGCTCCCGCCAGGATCGACCACGACAAATAGCGATCCCAAAATCACGTCATCAAACGATCCAAGTCACAGCCGGAGCCCGGCGCGGCCTGGCCGCGGCGAGATACGACCGGGTGCAGGTCGTCCACGGAGACGGCGCAGCCGGCCGCCCTGAGAACGCACCCTACGATCGCATTATCGTCGCCGCGGGCGCGTGGGAGGTGCCGCCCGCGTGGCGGATACAGCTTGTCCCAGGCGGGCGGCTGGTCGTCCCGCTGCGGTTCCCTGTCAAGTTAGCGTGTCGAGGCGTCCCGCATGCCCGTCGCGGAGCACGTCCGCTTGCTGGAGATCCAGTGCCATGCCGTACACCTCATACCCAGCTGTGCGTTGGCGTGGCACGCTGACGTTGTTCCGGCCATCTGGTCTGTGGATGTTGGTACCGGGGTTGTTGTCAGCCTCGTTGGCCGGAACGCGCAGCGCGGTCGGCAGCCCAATCGGCGGCATCGGCTCGACTCCTCGCCGAGGAGCCCGCTCGGGCCGTGGACCTGCTGGTCGATCTCGGCGCCGACGTCGATGTTGGTGGCTGCGCCGCCTGGATAGTAGCGGCATAGAACCTGGCACGCTTCAGATGCCACCCATCGTGTGGTACCTGCTCAGATCTGGTTCGTGCCTCCGTCGACGTAGATGTTCGCGCCGACGACGTAGCTGCTCTGTTCCGAGGCCAGGAAGGCCACGACTGCGGCGGCCTCCTCAGGCTGACCCATGCGGCCCTTGGCCACGGTCGCGGCGACATTCTCCTTGACGGCCCGGGCGGTCTCCTCGTCGCCGAAAGCGGCGGTGCCCCCGGGAGTCTCGATCCATGCCGGCGAGACCACGTTGACCCGGATGCCACGGTCCTTGAGCTCGTTGGACCACGTCCGTGCGAAGGACCGGACGGCCGCCTTCGACGCCGCGTACGCGCCGAACGCCTCTACTCCACGGTCGCCGGCCGTCGAACCGACCAGGACGATCGAGGCTCCGTCGTTGAGCAGCGGCAACGCCTTCTGCACGGTGAACAGCGTGCCTCGGACGTTGACCGCGAAGGTCTGGTCGAAGTGCTCCTCGGTGGTCTGTTCCAGCGTCACGAACGCACCGACCGCCGCGTTCGCCACGAGCACGTCCAAACCCTCGCCTCGCGCCCGGACCGCCTCGTAGAGCCGGTCCAGGTCCTCCGGCTTCGAGATGTCGCCGACGACCGCGGTGGCCCGTTCTGCTCCGATGGTCTTGACGGCGGCCTCCAGCTCGGCCTCGCGCCGGCCGGTGACGAACACGTACGCGCCCTCGTCCGCCAGCCGTACGGCGGTGGCCAGCCCGATCCCGGTGCTGCCCCCGGTGACCACCGACGTCTTGCCTTCCAGCTGTCCCATGTGGGTATCTCCATCACTCTCTCGATGCCGATCCGTTCGACATCGATACTGCGGGAGATCAGGGATACTATCCATGATGCAGAGTCCGGCATTCTTTACGTATCGTCCAGGAGGTGTCGTCGGTGCTCGGATTTCGGGATCCAGTGGCTGACGCGATCGGCCTGCTCCGGCCCCGCACGGTGATCGGGCCCAGTCTCCGGGCCGTGGGAGAGTGGGCTTTGCGCTTCGACACGTTCTTGCACGTGCGGATCGGGGGCCTCGTGCGCGGCACGTGCTGGTTGATCCTCGAAGGGCACGAGCCGGTGCTCCTGCAGGAGGGTGACACCTTCATGCTGGGCAACCCGCCGCCTTACGTGCTGGCCAGCACGCTCGACGCAATCCCGCGCCCTGCGGAGCCGGTGTGGGCGGGTGCCGAAGACGGGTTCGTGCGGATCGGCCCGGAGTCCGAGGAGGACCTCTACCTCTGCGTCGGGCACATCGCGTTCGACGACAGGAACGCGGCCCTCCTGACCGATCTTCTGCCGCCGCTCGTGATCGTCCGCGTGGCCGATCCTCATGGCAGGCGGCTCGCGCAGCTGATCGATCTCCTGGCCACCGAGGTCGGGGTCGCCGCCGCCGGCGGCCCGCTGGTGCAGAACCACCTCGCACAGATCCTGCTCGTGCACATGCTGCGTGCTCACGCCGGTCAGACAGACCGGCCCACCGGCTGGCTGGGCGCCCTGAACGAGGACGGCATCGGTGCCGCCCTGCGTGCCGTGCACGCGGACGTGGCCCACTCCTGGAGCCTCAAGGAGCTCGCCGAGATCAGCCACATGTCGCGTTCCGCGTTCGCCCAGGCCTTCAAGAGCCACGTCGGGGTCCCGCCGTTGGAGTACCTGATCCAATGGCGCATGAGCCTCGCGCGCGACGCCCTCACCCGCGACACTCTGTCGATCTCCGAGCTCGCACGGGCCACGGGCTACCTGTCCGAGAGCGCGTTCAGCACCGCGTTCCGCCGCGTGGTCGGCTCATCGCCCGCACAGTTCCGGAACCAGGCACGGCAGCCACCGCGCTCGGCCGCGAACGGAAGTTGAAGGAGGCATCCTGGCTCAGCTGCGCCGCTCACGCTGGCGACGAAGACACCAGCACACCGCCCGCCGACACCACTACCAGCGACGCGGACACGCGTCATAAACGCGACTGCAGTACTGGTGCGATCGCGTTGGCGTGGAGGCCTGGCCCCGGGTCGTGGCCATGCCGTCCCCGACCTCGGCGTTGTTGGCCACATGCCGACGCCGGCCCGCTGGCGCAGAGTTGGCGCTTCGAGCCAGACGCCTCTACCTCGCCGACCAGTCCACGCCCGATGACCGAATGCTCCAAGCCCCGGGCTTGGCGGCGTTCGCCGGGCACGCACCCCACCTCGGCGTGCCCGGCGTCGTCGCCGACGCTGTCGCCGGGGTCAACGCCACCACGGTGGCGACGAGAACAGCCACGTCTGTCCGGTCAACGCGGATCGCTGGTGTCATACTCTCAACCTCAGCGACCTGAGTGGACGATCGCCAGTGCGACCCACGTCATCAGTTCGCATGACATTGTTCGGGGGGAAGATGTGACGCGGTGTCACTAGTGCCCACCGCCGGAGCTGAACGATGCTGAGGAGCAGACCCCTGCCGTTCGATCCTGGAGAGCCACCCATGGACACCGAGCCTGCGCAGGGACAGCTCCGCAAGCTCAACCTCACCATGTTCCTGCCGTTGCTCGCCGTGGCCGGGGCGATCTCGGTGGCGGATCTGGTGGGCCTGGATGAACTTCACCTGGTTCGCCACCTCCTTCGACACCGACGACTGGCTCTACCGCGCGCTGACCATCGTCCAGATGGCCGGCGTGCTCGTGCTGGCCACCGGGATCGAGCCGGCCTTCACCGACGCGGACTACACTCTGCCGATCCTCGGCTTTGTGGTCATGCGCCTGGCCATGGTCGCCCAGTGGCTGCGCGCTGCACGCACTGACGCGTCCATCCGCCGCACCGCCCAGGTCTACGCCGGGGGAATCGCGGCGGTCCAGGTCCTCTGGCTCCTGCAGCTGACACTGCCCGAAGTACCAGGCCTGATCTCGCTGGTCCTGCTCATCGGCGTCGAAGTCGCGATCCCGGTCATCGCCCAGAGACGCGGCACCACCCCGTGGCACCCCCACCACATCACCGAGCGCTACGGCCTGTTCACGCTCATCCTGCTCGGCGAGAGCCTACTCGCCTCCTCCAACGCGATCATCGAGGCCGTCCACGACGCCGAGGCCCTCGGACGGCTGATCTCGATCGGCGCGCTCACCTTCGTCGCGACCGCCGCCCTGTGGTGGATCTACTTCTGGCCGCCCCACCACCGGTCCATCACCAGCTTCGGCGGGTCGCTGCGCTACGGCTACGTCCACTACTTCGTGTTCGCCGCCGCCGGTGCGTTCTCCGCGGGCATCGAGGTCGAGATCGACGTCCTGACCGGGCACAGCGAGCTCAGCAACCCGGCCGCCTCCTTCGCCGTGACCGTCCCGGTCGCGATCTTCCTGGCAGGCATCTGGTGGATCGCAATCCGAGACCACGCCGACCGGCTCGTCAACACAGTCGTCCCGCTGGCCGCAGTTCTGGTCCTGTGCGACCCGCTCATCGCGGTTCCCGTCACGCTGACCGCCGTGGTCCTCGTGCTCGTCGTCGTTCTCCTAGTCCTGCAGCCACCCGTGAACACACGTGCCCCATCGCGATCGAGCCGAGGCTCCTCCATACGCGGATTGCGTGCTCCCGGTACCGGGTGACATCGCCGTTGCCCTCGGCGTCGGAGAGAATCGCCCGAGCCGCATGGGTAAACACCGGCGCAGACCGGTTGTGGGCCGGCTTCTTGACCTGACCGCATGGTCGGGAGTCATCGGCCTGATCGGCTTCACCGTCGCCGCACTGGTCCGGATCCGTTCCCTGGGCGAGCCGAAGAACGTACAGTCCCACAGCCCGCGCCACTCGATCATCACCCTCGCCCTGGAAGTCGGCGTCCGCGAGCGCGACGTCGGCGTCGACCTACCGGGCACCTCGCAAAACGACCGTCGCGCCGGCGGCGAAGACCACCGAGACGTAGCCTTCGATACCGGCCGTTCGCGGCGATGGCGTAGCCGGGCGCACGCTGGGCGAGCAGGAGCATGCGGCGGGCTCTGCGTGGCCTGAGCCCCGACTGGGTCAGCCCGCGAGCTGCTTCTTCAGGGCCTCGGCGTCGTGAACGGCCGACATCTGCACGAACTTCCCGTCGCGGATCCGGTAGATGGCGAACTCGTCGATCTCGATCGGAGCGCCCGTGGGAGCCACCCCGAGCCATTCCTTGGTGGGGGTGCCGTGGTTGACGGAGTGGCAGGCCAGAGTTTCACCGTTGATCGCCACCTCCTTGATCTCCCAGTGGAAGTCGGGAACTGCGTCGGTGATGCCCTTGAGCGCTGCGACGACGTCCGCGCGAGTGGCCGGCTCGCCGTGCGAGAGGATGGACTCGTTGACGAACTCGTCCATGCGGTCGAACTCATGCGCGTTGAGCGCCTCGCAGTAGCGGTCGTAGAACTCGCGCATGTTGAAGTCGGACATGACTGCCTTTCTCGCCCGGTGTCCGGGCTGTTCTCGTGTACTCATGGTTCACCTGCGACATCGATACTGCGGGAGCAGCGGGGTACGATCAATGATGCAGAGTCCGCAATTCTTTACGTATCGTCCAGAAGGAGTGCTCGGTGCTCGGCTTTCGGGATCCAGTGGCTGACGCGATCGGCCTGCTCCGGCCCGCACGGTGATCGGGCCCAGCCCGCCTTCATCAAGGTGTGCACCTATTTCCCTATCCGGCCAAGATCTGGCTCAACGGGCGCGAGCGGGCCAAACGCCAGGCCACCCAGGCCGGGATCGGCTTCACCGAGCTGTCCAACGGGTTCGCCACCACCGACGAGGAATGTGTTCAGTGCGGTGTTCACCTCGTCGGCGTGGGTCCAGAGCAGACCGTGTGGGGCGCCTTCGATCTCGACATACTCGGCCTCGGGGAACGCCGCGTGGAAGCGACGCCCGGTGGCGTCGATGGGGAGGATGTTGTCCTTGGTGCCGTGGAGGATCAGCGCCGGCTTGCCACTGGCGCGCACCGCCTCGACGTCACCGCGGAAGTCCTCGATCCAGGACGGGACGACCGCGTACGCGGCGACCGGGGCGCTGCCGATCGCGACGTTCCAGCTGGCGGTGACGGCCTCCTGGCTGATCCGGGAGCCGAGGTTCTCGTCCAGGTTGTAGAAGTCCGAGTAGAACCGCGTGAACCAGGCGTACCGGTCGCCCTTCGCGGCCGCGGAGATGCCGTCGAACACCTCCCGCGGGACCCCCTCGGGGTTGTCGTCGCGGGCGACGAGGAACGGTTCGAGCGAGGCGAGGAACGCGAGCTTCGCTACTCGCTCATGCCCGTAGCGTGCCACATACCGGGCCAGTTCCCCGGTGCCCATCGAGAAGCCGACCAGCACCACATCGCGCAGGTCCAGGGTCTCCAGGACCGTGTTCAGGTCCGCGGCGAACGTGTCGTAGTCATAACCGGAGCCGACCTTCGACGACTGCCCGAATCCGCGACGGTCGTAAGTGATGACCCGGTACCCGGACGCGAGGAGCTCGCGCGTCTGACGCTCCCAGCTGTGCCCGTTCAGCGGGTAGCCGTGGATGAGGACGACCGGTTGACCCGACCCCTGGTCCTCGTAATACAGCTCGACCGGCGTGCTGTTCTCATTCCCAACGGTGATGTATCCCATGATCTTCCCTTTCGATGCTGACCAGCCCAACGCTGGCGCGCGTGACCAGTGCGATGTCGGCAGGTGTCGGCTGGCGGAAGACACCGCCATTCGCGGCGAATTCATCGCCATGCATTCTCAGATGGCGAGCAAACAGCGGGCACACAGGCACGACGGTGAGGTTCTCGCGAATGCTGTCTGCGAGCGCCTCACGCACCGGCAGCCCAGCCAGACCTCGTCCACTGAACTCCTGGTCTACCTCGGTGTGGAAAAATCCGGTGGGTGTGTCCAGTCAGTGGCTCTGGCGCACTTTCGGTGGTGACGGACCGTGGTTTAGCCGAGCAGGATGCGATGGCGGAGGAGCACGAAGCCGGCTCGCCCGTACATCTGCC
>NZ_JBFAMX010000320.1:0-11350 GCF_040659615.1 Nonomuraea sp. NPDC049784 | reverse complement strand
CCCCGCTGCCTTCCGTCGGCCCAGGATGCGGCGTAACGGCGCCCAGCCCCGCACACCACACGACCGTCTCCCTGGACAGAGCCCGGCCACGTGCGGCGGGTGGGCCGGCCGTGCTCCGCCGTAAGACATGAAGGACGAGAGAGCCGCCGCACGCCTAAAAACTGAAAAAGGGGCAGGGTGGGGGTATGCGGCTTGGGACGTGGAACGTCAACTCCGTCAAGGCCCGCCTGCCCCGCCTCCTCGAGTGGCTGGCCGAGGCGAAGCCCGACATCGTGTGCCTCCAGGAGACCAAGTGCCCGGCGGAGGCGTTCCCGATGGCGGAGGTGGGGGAGCTGGGCTACGCCGTCGCGGCCCACGGCGACGGGCGGTGGAACGGCGTCGCCCTGCTGTCCAAGGTCGGCCTCGACGACGTGACGCTCAGTTTTCCGGGCGAGCCGGGGTTCGGGGAGCTCGACGGGGTGGGCGCGGCCACGCCAGAGGCCCGCGCGATCGGCGCGACCTGCGCCGGTATGCGCGTGTGGTCCCTGTACGCGCCGAACGGCCGCACGGTTGACTCCCCGCACTACGCGTACAAGCTCGACTGGTTCGCCGCCCTGCGGGACGCGCTGGCGGCCGAGATGACCATGCCGCTGGTGGCGTGCGGCGACTACAACGTGGCGCCCACGGACGCCGACGTGTGGGACCCCGCGCTCTTCGCCGGCTCCACCCACGTCACCCCGGCCGAACGCCGTGCCCTCGCCGAGCTGCGTGCCCTGGGCCTGCATGACGTGGTGCCGACGCCGATGAAGGGCCCGCACCCGTTCACGTACTGGGATTACCGGGCCGGGATGTTCCACCAGAACATGGGGATGCGCATCGACCTGGTCTACGCGAGCGCGGACGTCGCCGGGCGGGTGCGGTCGGCGTACGTCGACCGGGAGGCCCGCAAAGGGAAAGGCCCGTCCGATCACGCGCCGATCGTGGTCGATCTCGAACCATAATTCCAATTACAAACCGCTGTCGGCCGAGTATCCTGAGTGCTCTAAAAGTTTCGGGGGCGTGAGTTACTTCAAGGCCACAGGGGGATCTCCGTGGAACCTGCAGACGGTCGCATCATCTTATTCATCATCATCGCGTTCGCCGTGTTCGCCCTCGGCCGCCGGTTCCAGAACATGATCATTATGCGTCAGGTCTGGAAGCAGAGCGCCAAGCAGGTCGTCGCCAGGAAGGAGGTTGCGAACCACGCCGCGAAGTCGATGATCGGGATCACTTTGGTCGCGATATTCGTCGTCTGGCTGGTGCTCAATCTCAACCGCGTAATGTGAAAAGCCTTCAATAGCTGATTACTGCGCAATTGCGCCGCGGTCCGCAATCTTACCGACGACCTATTTGTGGCGATTTCGTAGGGCCCAGGCTGTCAGCACGGCCGCCCCGGCGGCGGCCAGGCTGACCGCGCGTGTCAGGCGTACGGCCCGGCGGATGTCCTTGACGCCAGGCTCGGGCCCGTCACCCATGGTGGGGCGGTGCTCGGTCCTGCCCTGGTAGACGTTCGTGCCGCCAAGGGTGACGCCGAGCGCGCCGGCGAAGGCTGCCTCGCACCTGCCCGCGTTCGGGCTGGGGTGCCGGTGGCCGTCCCTCCTGAGCACGGCCAGGGCTCGGCCCGGGCTCGGGCCGGTCAGGATGGTGAGCAGGCCCGTCACCCTGGCCGGTACGTAGTTCGCGACGTCATCCAGCCTCGCCGCCGACCAGCCGAACCGCTCGTATCGGGGCGAACGGTGGCCGATCATGGCGTCGAGCGTGTTGATCGCCCGGTACGCCAGCAGCCCCGGCACGCCCGCCACCGCGCCCCAGAAGAGCGGGGCCACGACGGCGTCGGAGGTGTTCTCGGCCAGCGACTCGACCGTGGCCCTGGCCAGTTCCTTGGCCTCGAGACGTGAGGGGTCGCGGCCGCACAGGTGGGGGAGTCTGGCCCTGGCCCGCTCGAGATCGTCGCGTTCGAGGGCGTCGGCCAGGTACTCGCCCTCACGGGCGAGCGTGGTGCCGCCGAGCACGGCCCAGGTGGCGGCGGCTGTGACGGCGGTACGTGCGTGGGGGACCCGTTGTGCGAGAACCCCGAGCGCGGCCGCACCCCCCACGCATATGGCGACATGTACGACTCCGTGCGCCTTCTTATCCGCGTACAGGGATTTTTCAATCTTCGCGGCGGTACGCCCGAAAACGGCGACCGGGTGGGCGGGGCTCTGCGGGTCGGCGAACAACTGGTCGAGGGCCACCCCGAGGGCGAGCCCCAGCGGGTCACACCAGATGCGCATGGAGCTCGTCTTCGTGCGTGTCCAGCCAGGCGGCCGCGCGTCGGATGCGCTCGCCCGCGCCGCCCGCCCACATCTTCGCCCAGTTGCCGCCTGACGAGGCACGGGTGCGCATGACGGTGTAGGAGCGGTGGAAGCGCAGCCTGGACAGGTCGAGGAGGCGGCGGCGGTCGCGGGGCGGCACGCCGTACGCGTCGCAGAACAGCCGCAGGCGGGCGCCCACGTCGAGGTTGCGGAGGAGCGGGTGCCGGTCGACGGGGTCGGCGATGGGGGCCCAGTGGCGGAGCGTGGTGACGATGTCGAAGAGCCGGGTCGTCGGTCGGGCCAAGTCGAAGTCGATCAGCGCGCGGGGCTGCTGTCCGCTGCCAAATATCACGTTATCTGGCGTTAAATCGCAGTGTCCGACGACTTCTGGCGCTTTGTCATCATTTGACCCGTACGCCCACCCCTCGGCCGTCAGCGGGAACCCAACGGTCGCATCGTGATATTCCCGCACCAACACGGCGAGCCCAGCCAGCGCCTCATCGGGCACGCTCTCGAGCCGCAGCCCCGTCGTACCCGGCACATAGGTGAGGATCTCGCGCCCGAGCCCGTCCATCCCCACCACCCGCGGCGCCCCTTCGAACCCCGCGGCCTCGAGGTGCCGGAGGAGGGCGTGCACGGCGGGTGTCGACGTACTGGCCGGTCTTCGTACGGTGTCTCCGACCCGCACCACCCCGTCAGTCACGTCCCCGCCCTGCAGGGGAATCTCATGCAGGAGCGTCGCGACCATGCCACGAGAGCTTAGACCCTTTTGCCCCGCCCCCGCCCGGCCTTTTCACGGCTCGGCACCCCTCTAACGTGGACTCCCATGCCGATTGGGCATGCGCGACGCCCACGAGACCGACTACGCCACCCACCGCCACGCCCGCGCAGGAGTCGACCTCACCGCCGGCGCCGCCCTGGTCGTCCACAGCCTCCTGGAGGGCGCCGCGTACCAGACGGACACCTCCCTGGCGGTGGCCGTGGCGATTGGAGTGATCGCTCACGACTTCAGGGACGGCTTCAACACGTACACGGTCACGTCCCTGTACGGCAACGCCCGCCACCGCGCCCTCAGCCTCCTGCTCCTGGACGCCCTGCCCCCGTGACAGGCGCCACCTTGACCACCCTCGTCACCATCCCAGGCGGCTTCCTGGGCTTTTTCTCCGGTTCCTCCTCTACCTGGCGACCTCCGATATCCTCTCTGAGGCCCACACGCCCAGACGCGCCACCGGCTGGACCCTCGCGACGACGGTCCTGGGGACGCTGGTCGTGTGGGGTGTGATCGGCCTGGCAGACTGACACGTGGAAAACGTGTGCGTGACAAGTCGCCGGATCATGCACAATAAGGCGGGAGCGCCCTTAGCTCAGCTGGATAGAGCACCGGACTTCTAATCCGACGGTCGCAGGTTCGAATCCTGCAGGGCGCGCTTCTCCACCTGGGCAAACTCAGGCCACGCCCGTGCGCTGGGGCGGCATGGGGCAAATGTGGGGCAAAGCTGAGTCAGCCGCCCAGCGGCGGCCTCAGCGCGGACGCGGCTTTCAGCACCAGCCTGGCCGTTTCCCTGGCGGCTTGGTGGGCCACCTCTGGTAGCACCGAGACGTAGGTGTCGGCGGTGAGCACGATGCTGGCGTGCCCGAGCATGGCCTGCACCACCTTCAGATCGGTGTGCGCGGCCAGCGCGAGGGTGGCGGCGCCGTGTCGCAGGTCGTGCAGCCGGACCGGTGGCAAGCCTGAGGCGGCCACCAGCCGGCGGAACCGGCCGGTGAGATAGTCCGGCCGCAGCGGCGCTCCATCTGCAGTGGTGAACACGTACTCCGAGTCCCGCCAGCGTGCCCCCGCCGTCGCACGCAGCTGCTCCTGGCGCTCCCGATGTCGACTTAGCACCCGCACGGTCTCCGCGTCCAGGGCCACCACCCGGCAGCTGGCGGCGCTCTTCGGCGGGCCGACCACGACCTGGCCGTCGGCGTGCACCCGCTGCTGCGCTACTGTCAGCTCCGCGGCGTTCAGGTCGACGTCCGTCCAGCGCAGCCCGGCCAGTTCACCGCGGCGCAGGCCGCGCAGCGCGGCCAGCCACCAGGCGGCATACAGGCGGTCCTGCACCACGCTGGCCAGGAACGCCGCGAGCTGCTGTTCGGTCCAGACCGCTACCGCTGGACGCTCTCCCGCCTGCTGCCAGCGGGCCGTCCGCCCCGCGGTCCAGATCACTGGATGCGGTCGCCGCGGCCGGGGCAGCTCGGCTCCGTTGGCAGGGTTGACCGGGATCAGCCGGGCACGCACCGCCGCGTTCAGCGCGGTCCGCAAGGTGGCGTGGATCCGCACCACGGTGGCTGGCGACAACCGGCGCCCGGTTGGCGAGGGACGGGACGCCAGCGCCACGAGCAGTCCGTTGACGTCGCGAGAGGTGAGCTTGAGCAGCCGGATCCGTCCCAGGTGGGGGATGAGGTAGAGGCGGATGTGTGTGGCGTAGCCTTACCGGGTCGACGGACGCAGGGCGTTCTTGGTGGCCAGCCAGCGTGCCAGCCACTGCCCGAGCGTGCATCCGGCCCCTGCATCGTCGCGGTCGGCAGCGGCCAAGGCACGGCCTGCCGCCTCCGCTTCCTCGGGGTCAGGGTAACCACCCTGGCGGACGCGCTGCCGCTGCCCATCCAGGCTGCGTACCTGCACCGCAAAATACCAGCTGCCGTGATCGTCATCCACCGGCAGACGCGGACACGTCACTCCTCGCTGACGTCCCGTTTCCTCATCCACACAACCGCATCGCTTGCTGACCTGCACACGAGTCTTTGCCATCGGTCCCACCTCCCCCACGGTGTGCGATGACAGACGCGCCAGCAAGGGCTCGCATTCGATAGGGGGTGACCTCAGGTCAAGTGTCCGGAGTACGGGGGAAGCTCAGGTCGGCCCAGTCCGGTCGTGGCCGGGTGACCTGACGGCGCAGGACGGCGACCTCATGACGCAGCACTAAGATCTCCACCTCTTGGAGGTGTCACCTCGCGTGAGGAGCGTCAACCAGCCGAAGAACCGGACCACCGCAGGTACAGGAGGCGTGAGAACACGAGTGCTGAGGATTAGAAGGTCAGATCAGATGGCGTGGTGAGTTATGGCACAGCGCACCGGTGGGCGTTGATCGAACCGACCTTGACGGCCTGTCGTACCCGGGCCAGCGTGGGCCGGGTACGACAGCGCTTGTGCACGACCTGCGAGAAATCGTGAACGCCATCTTGTACAGTTACGCATCCTCCTGCGTGACCGAGTCGGTGGACTCATCCACGAATCGAATACCAGCAGGTCACATGGCATGACAGGGTATTCGGCGCCCACGCCCTACGTCAGGCACTGTCGCATGGTCTTCAATCGCGAGCCCGTGATCGGGCAGACCCGGATTTCGTGGCCCGCCTCGTCGAGGACCTTCCGGCGCCCCAAGGGCCGGTCGAGCGTGACGGGCACAAAAACGACCCCGCCGCGACCACCGATATAAGAACGCGGCCACAATTCGTCCCGCCACTTCTCAAGCAGCGTGCGCTCACGTCGCGGGCAGACGTCGCGAAGCACTACCCGGACCCGCACGCTTGTCTCGGACTCGGCTGCTACGGCTTCGTCGGCCTTGAGGCATTCCGTGGGGCTCATACCGAACGCGTGCAGGATGAGGGTCCGTCCTTCCACCTCGACCTTGTCGATCGACCCGTTGAAGGGTGGTTCAGGCGGCCGAGACTCCCGTATGGAGGTCGCCATGGAAATCGCGACGGCCAACACCAGGAGGCAGCACATGCGCCACAGGAAGGACGGGCCCAGGGGAGTCATTTCTTGTAGATGTCCTTGCCGACGGCCTTCATCACGTCATGGATGTCGGTGAAGTAAGTCACGCAGTTGGACTGGACAGGCGCGTCATCGCCGACTCCGCCGCTGAAGACGCCCTTGGCCACCACGTATCCATCGCTCTGGCGGAAAGTGTAGACCGGCGCGCCTGAATCACCGCCGACCGGGCACTTGCCGGTCTTCTTGCCGACCTGAACCCACCGCACCGTGCCGATGTATTCCCGGGTTTTCGGGTCTACGTACTCGACCTTCCAGCCGATGTCGGTGACCTTGAAGCGGCAGATCTGGCCGTTGGATTCGGGATTCGTGCTGGCGCCGCCGATGCAGTACTGGTCGCCTTCCCGAGAGCGGACCGAGAACCGCCCGCCCACCCATTCCTTGACGGATGAGTCCCTGCCGCCGATGAAGATGGTGGGGCTCGTGACGCGGCCGAATCCCGTCTGGATCAGGGACACGTCGCCGTAGTAGGTCGGCTGGTTCGGCAGTTTGATGGTTCCTTGACCGTCCCGCCAGTTCGTCCATTTGATGATGCCGGCGCTCGCGAGTAGCCCGTCTCCGTCAGCGCAGTGCCCGGCGCTCACCATGAGGTTGTCGGTTGCGCTCCCCATGGCGAATGCGGTCGTGCACGCCCCGGATGGGGTGTTGTCAGCCTTGAAGGGAACGAACTTGGAGCCGCCGTTGAGCTTTCCCGTGTCATTTTGCCGGCTGTCCGCGGCGGCGGAGGACTTCGTCTGGACGTTCGGGTGCGGACGGTCACTCTCTGAACGCAGCCAGATGGCGACGTTGTACGTGCCGTACCGGTCCGCCAGAGCCTTACGCAGCCCTGGGGAGGCATCGGTGGACTGCACCACGACCAGGTTGCGCTCGGGCCAGATCTGCGTGGCGAACAGGGCGGTTCCCGCCGGGATCGTCGCGTCCAGATCGAGCACCTGGTCAGTGATGGTGTTCAGCGCCTGGTAGCTGTTGGCGACCTCGACGTACCGGGGAGTGATCGAGTACGGGGTTTCCGTGGTGGCCACTGCGGAAGTCCGGGCCGCCGGCGAATCCTCGCTCTCGAAGCCGATCGCGAGGGTTTCATCGGCATCGCCGTTGTCTAGCGCGATCCCGCTCAGCACCTGGCTCGCGGTGTCCTTGCCCGCCGGCGTCGCGGGAGCGACCACCTGCCCGCTGGCCGGGTCGAAGTAGGGCGGGGCCAAGGTGGTGGTGTTGGTCTGTGCGCGGTCGTCAGCGCCGTTCAACGCGTGCACGTTTTCGGAGGAGACCGGTAGCGTGTCCAGCTTCCAGTCCGCGGGCGCGGTGAATACTTCCACCCCGTCGGGTCCCGCCGGGTACAGGACCTGAGGTGACGGGACCGGTTCTGTGACGACCGTCAGCTTCGGCACCTCGGTGCCGGGGTCGCCATACTCGGTGGAGGCGAGCTCGCGGAAGTTGTCGAAGGTGTTGGCCTCGTTCGGTTCCTGCAGGGTGAGCCCGTAGTTGGGGCTGCCGCTCGCCCAAGCTGCGGCGATCTCCTTGACCGGCCAGTCGAGTGTGCCTCTGCCGCAGTCGCTGGCGTAGGACTGGGTGACGATCGTGGCGCCCTCGGCGGTCGTGGCCGGCTTGTTGGACCAGGTGAGGTTGTACGGATCCCAGCGGCTGGTGATCCGCCGGACCTGGATGCCGTCTCCAGCCTCTCCGCAGCCCGGGCCGTCGGTGTTCACCACGGACAACTTCGCGTCGATGATGCGCTGACCTGTGAGAGCCATGGTGTCGAAGCGCAGCAGGGCGCGGTTACGTATGCCGAAGATGCCGCCGGCCATCAGCAACGGCGAAGACGGGTCGCTGGCGCCGCCCTCGTCGGAGACGTGCACGTCCGCACTCGCGGGCATCGCGACCGAGCCGCTGATCGTCACGGGGAAGGCCTTGGTGTCCAGCTTGGCGCCGTCCAGCGTCACTCGCAGGTTGTCGCCGGACTGCTCGCTCTTGAACGCGCCGAAGGCTGATTTCGCGGTCGTACGCCGTCCTGGCTCGATGTGCAGGCGGGGCGTTGACGCGCGCAGAACGGTTCGCCCCTGAGTATCCACGAGTTCCTCCCGCCGCTCGCCGGCTGAGGCGCCCTTCACCTGCACGGGAAGTGTGAGGTCCAGAGGTTTCGCCGGGCGACGCTGGAGGACGATCTCGTAGCGGAATCCCGCTGCCATGGCGCTGACCACAAGCTGGGCACCGTCGCCCAGGTCGTACGTCGCTCGGTTCGCCGAGACCTGAGGGCGCGGGAGCGGGGTCGGCCACGACAGGGCGAGCGATTGACCCCCGGCGGTCGACAGCTGGGCGAACGGTTCGGACTTCCCGCCTGCCGTGAAAGCGAGCGGAGCCTTCACGACCTTCGGCCGAAGAGCGCCGTCTTTCTCGGTGAGCCCCGTGTCGATCCAGGCCCACGCCCCGCTGTTCTGCTTGAGCCGCACTGGACTGGACCAGGTTTCGATGATCACCTGCCCGTCTTGCCGGCGGACCACTCGCCGGGACTCTGTGGCGGCGCCCAGTATCTCGCCTGGTGACTGCTTGGTCGCGGCCGCCATGGAAACAGGCGACGGACCGGCTTGTTGTGCTTGGACGGGCAAAGGGTTGAGGACCGAGGCGGCGAGGGCCGCACCCGCTGTGGCGGCGAGAGCTGAGCTTCGTAACAACCGTCTAGTCCCATTTCCGCTGCGCAGAGCCCGTTCCGGGCTGAAAATCGGGAGGGGTCGCCCGCCGACGCCGTAGCTCTATGGTCGTCATGAGGCCGTCGTCTAGTCGGGCGCTGGGAGCCTGCCATGGGCCCTTCACTGTCGCCTTCGAGCACGCGGATTAGCTTCCGCAACCGCCCTGGCTCCTGCGGATGGCCGTTGTTGCCCGTGACCTCGGCAAGGGAGGAAGCTGGTGCTGGTCGAGACCAACGACAACGAAGAGATCATCCCCAGGATCGCCGCGCTCGACATCGGCAAAGCCGAACTGGTGGCCTGCGTGCGCCTGCCCAGCGAGACCACCTCCGGCAAACGGCTGCAGGAGGTCAGCACGTATTCCACGATGACCCGCGCGCTGCTGGCCATGTCGGATCGCTTCCGCTGCCTGGGCGTGACCCGGGTGGTCATGGAAGCGACCTCGGATTACTGGAAACCCGTCTTCTACCTGCTGGAAGCGGCAGGGTTCGAGGTGTGGCTGGTCAACGCGCGTGACGTCAAACACCTGCCCGGCCGGCCCAAGAGCGACACGATCGACGCGGTATGGCTCTGCAAGGTCGCCGAACGACAGATGATCCGCCCCAGCTTCGTCCCACCCCCGGCGATCCGCCGCCTGCGTGACCTGACCCGCTACCGGGTCGATCTGGTCGGCGCGGCCACCGCGGAGAAGAACCGCGTCGAAAAGCTCCTCGAAGACGCGCACATCAAGCTCAGCGTCGTGGCCTCCGACATCTTCGGCGTCTCCGGCCGCGCCATGCTCAAGGCCCTCATCAACGGTGAGCGCAACCCCAAGACGCTGGCGCAGCTGGCCCGCACCCGGATGCGCACCAAGATCGGCGCGCTCGAGGAGGCCTTCACGGGCCACTTCACCGACCATCACGCCTACCTGCTCGGCAAGATGGTCGCCCGGGTGGAGGCGATCGAGGCCGACATTGCCGATCTCGACCGCGCCATCGAGGAGGTGGTCGCCCCTTTCGCCGACGCGGCGACGCGTCTGGATGAGATCCCCGGCGTCGGCCTGATCGCCGCCCACACGATCATCGCGGAGATCGGTCTGGACATGAGCCGTTTCCCCACCGCCGGGCACTTGTGCTCCTGGGCCAAGCTCACCCCGATCATCAAGGAGTCGGCCGGCAAGAAGAAGGGCCGCAACTCCACCGGCCACGGCAACCGCTACCTCGCCCGCGTCCTGGGTGAGGCCGCCGTCGGCGCCAGCAAGACCCCCACCTTCCTCGGCGAGCGCTACCGACGCATCGCCCGCCGACGCGGCAAGAAGAAGGCCGTCGTCGCGATCGGCCGCTCCATCTTGACCATCGTCTGGCACCTGCTGTCCAACCCCGACGCCCGCTTCCACGACCTGGGGCCCGACTTCTACGACACCCGCATCAAGCCTGACCGCAAGAAGCGCACCCACATCCGCCAGCTCGAAGCCCTCGGCTACCGCGTGATCCTCAAACCAACCGCCTGACCAAGACGCCAATCAACAACCCTGACCCACCACCGCGAGCCAGGGTTCGCTGCCGCCTGCCCCGTCACTGTCCGATTTTCGGATTAGAACGCAAAGGCGCCATCTCCATGAAATTCCTGACAATCTGGAAAACCCGGAGTGAGCGTAGATCACGAACGACTGGTCAGCAAGATCCACACTGAGTCGTGGCCCGATGACCGAGTGGTGGGTTTCCGTAGCATGGCGTGCCCGTCTCTCCATCCACCGCAGTTGTCCTGCGGAAGGTCGCTAAAGAGATTGACAGTGTGGGGTGACGCAGTAGGAGGGCATCTGATCTTGTTGCGGAATGACCTGTCCGGATCAGGGCGACGGTTCGGTCGTAGATCATCACATGGCTTCCCGGCGCCTACCGGGGCGACTTGTACGACGCCCGGTGGGCGTCGATCGAACCGACCTTGACGGCCCAGCGCAACACCCGAGAGGAGGCCGCCTGATAAAGAACACCATCTACGACGTGCGCTCCTACAAGACCGAGGTCCGCAAGAACACGTCGGGCAAGGTCACGTTCTACCGCGTCCGCTGGTCCACCACCGGGAAGGAGCGGAAGAAGACCTTCCAGAAGAGCGCCCAGGCAGACGCCTTCCGCAGCAGCCCCGTCACCGCCGCACACGAGGAAAAGCGTTCGATCTGATCATGGGCGAGCCTGTGGAGTGGGGCACGCTCGGGAACCAGAGATGGCCTGGTATGACTTCGCCTGTAAGTTCACCGACTTCAAGTGGACGGCCGCTTCGGCGAAGTACCAGTACGACATAGCCCGTACGTTTACCGCAGCCACACCGGCCATGCTCGCCGACGTCAAGGGCAAACCCAGTGACCTCGCGCTCCGTACCGCCATGCGCCGATGACCGTTCAACACGAAACAGCGCGCCACGATTGCCATGGGCGTCCATCCCGCGCTTCTTGGGCAACGGTTGGGACCTGGTCGGTAGCTGTCAAACCGTATGAGACGTATCAGGCGACTTGTTCTGTATCGGAGCTGGGTTCCTCCTTGGCGGGTTCGTTGATCCAGACTGCGGTG
>NZ_JBFAMX010000319.1:0-11384 GCF_040659615.1 Nonomuraea sp. NPDC049784 | reverse complement strand
TACCGACAAGTCCGGCACCCGCTGGGCCTGCTGCGACGATCATCTCCCCCGCTACCTCGCCTCCCGGCCCCCGCGCTGACTCAATACCAGGGAAGGCCTTCGAGACTGGCTGAGTGCAGAAATTGGCGGTAGCGACCTGCGGCTTCTTCGCCTGTTAGCGGTCGCGATGGCCCAGAACTCCTACAGCTCCGGCGAGCTGCCACTCAGTTGATCAATGGGTACGGCGGCGGGGCGCCAGGACCTCGGTGACCTTGGCGATGGTCTCGGCGCCGGGTTTGACGTAGCGCATGGCGGTGCGGGGGTTCTTGTGCCGGGTCTTGCCCATGATGAGCTGCAGCGGGATCTCGGCCTCGCCGAGGTGGGTGGCGGCGGAGTGGCGCAGCTGGTGCAGGTCGAGTCCGGCGTACTTGTCCAGCAGGACGCGGGCACGGTCGTAGCCCAGGCGGGCGCGGCCGGTGTGCGGGCAGATGTCGGCGGCCGGCGGGCGGCGGGCCGGGACGGGGCGGCGTTCGGACAGGAACAGCGGGCCACGGGTACGCGTGCTGCTGTCCGGGAGCCGGAGCAGGCGGGGCAGCAGGTGAGCGGTGCCGCGCTCCCAGTACACCCACTCGATCGCGCCGCCCTTGGAACGGACGGGAGCCCGGCGGTGCTCCAGGTCGAGGTCCTCGACGTTCAGCGCCAGGATCTCCGCGGCCCGGGCGGCCGTTTCATAGAGCATCCGCCACAGCGTCTTTTCCCGCAGCGGGATGTCGCGGCGGGACAGCAGCCGGTGGATGGTGGTCTTGGTCACCGCGCGGGTCTCGTCGGCGCTTTTCCTTGCGGCGTTCGGCCTCAGCCGGAACCGACGGGGCGGCCCAGTGCTTCTTGGTCTGGCACCACAGCAGCCAGGAGGTGACGGCGGCGCGGTTGCGGTTCCAGGTCGCCGGCGCGCGTCCGCCCCACAGCTCGGCGAGCGCCTGGCCGACCTCGGCGTCGGCGACTTCGGCGAGCGGACGGTCCCGGCCGAGCAGGGCGATGGTCCGGTCGATGGCCGAGGCGTAGGCGCGGTGGGTGTTGGGTTGGCCGTACGAGGGGTGGCGAGGAAGGCGTCGGCGGCCGCGGCGAGGCTGACGTCCCCACCCCGTAGCGCGGCGACCTTCGGGACGGCGCTCATGCCGGCCGCCGGGCGGCAGTCGCCGTGCCGGTCCGAACGATGTACCGGATAACGTGCGGGAGTCGCACACCGTCCCGGCAAGGGGTTGTCCTGGTCGCGGCACCGCCATGATCGCTCAAGTACGTGATCATAGATCATTATCACGTACATTATGTGGGCCAATGCCCCTCGGATGTACTTCCTAGCAGCCGGTTAATGACGGGCAGATAATCGACTCGCGCGTCAGCGGGAATGCCGGTCTAATATCGCCATGCGCATCACCTCGGACACGTGCACCGACGGCATCCGCGAGCAACTCTTCACCGTTGGAGACATCCCTGGGGTGCTCTGGACGCCCGCCGAGGGCACCGGTCCCCGCCCACTGGTCCTGATCGGGCATGGCGGTGGCCAGCACAAGAAGGGATGGGAGGTCGTCTCCCGGGCCTTCCCCTACGTCACCTCCTGCGGCTTCGCGGTCGCCGCGATCGACGCCCCAGGGACCGGCGACAGGCCGGAACACCCGGAAATCCGGCGGCTTGTCGCACTCATCCAGGAACGAGAGGCCGCGGGCGAGTCCTTCCGGTCCTGCCCGGAGTGGCCCGCCCTCAACGAAACCGTGGCGGCGCAGCTCATCCCCGACTGGCAGACCACCCTCGACGCGCTCCAGAAACTGGATTCCGTCGGCGACAGCCAGCCCGTCGGGTACTACGGTCTGTCCCAGGGCGGTGAGATGGGCATCCGCCTCGTCGCGGCCGAACCTCGGATCACAGCCGCGGTCTTGGGCCTCGTCGGAAGCGACTGGCTCATCGACATCGCGGCGCGGATCACGATCCCGGTCGAGTTCGTACTGCAGTGGGACGATGAAGGCCAGCCGCGGGACTCGGTCATGAAGCTGTTCGACGCACTCGGCTCCGCCGAGAAAACCCTGCACGCCAACCCCGGCGGCCACTTCCGAATCCCGTCTTTCGAAATCGACAGCTCGATCCGATTCTTCGCTCGGCACCTGAGTAGCTCCTGACCACCGGTGCCCAATACCTGCCCGGCGTCAGTGAGAGGGAATAGTGCCATGGAACTGGATTACGTCCTTGCCGGCTATCGGGTCGCTACACGCACTGATCGGCAAGATTGGCAGGACGCCGACTTGCCTGGCCCTAGTCTGTTGTCGCTGAGCGACTGCGTGGTGGACTTGGTGCCAGTGGATTCCAGTGGTTGGGATCACTGGTTCGCCAGTCCCCAGGAGGCTGAGATCGCCCGAAATCAGGCCGGCGATTCGGGTTGCACGTGCTCGGGGTCGGATTCGCTGCCGCTGATGTTCCGGGGCTGCAGGCCGATATGGCCGACGGCGGCTGGGACGGCAGCCTCCCGGAGCGGCTGATCCGGCGTGAGAAGTTCCCCGGCTCCGGCGAGCGGCGGCTGGGTTTCGAACTGGTCGGCTTCGACACCGGAAGCTGGCACACCTGGACCTGCATCGGGGGCCTGGTTACCGAGGTTGCCCAAGCCACCGGCATCCAGCCGGCCTCCAATGGGCTGATCCAGGACGAGCAAGACGCGCGCCGGGCCGCTCAATGGCTCACCGACTCAGGCCTCGGGGATCCCAAGGTGTTCCTCTGGGCGGCCGCACTGCTCACGGAGCCACCGCGAGCGTCCCTCCAGACTGAGGAATAGCGCACGGTCGGAATAACGCCCCTCCACCAGTGATCGGCCGCATCTTGAGGATCTTGTCCACCTTCGGCCAGGCGGTCTGGATGGCGTCGGGACTGTACAGCTCGATCGCACCGATGTTCTTCATCCGGGGCAGCAGCTTGAATCCCAGCAGTTCGGTGAAGGCGAACCCGACCATGTAACAACAGCGCCGTGGGTGTCGGTGTAGTTGGCCTCGATCTCGGCGTTGGTGCAGTGCCGTAGCAGGCCCTCGATCATTGCGACGGCGCGGTGATCAGGTAGTCCACCTCACCCGCCTGCTCCATCGCGAACCGTTCCAGATGGTGACGGCCATCCAGCAGCCGGGTCACTGCCTCTGGCGGGCTAGAAAACCCCTATTGCCGCAGGCCCCTGACGAATAGGCTCGCGCTCATGACCGACGGCGACTGGAGGGATGGCGGGTTCCGGCAGCGTCGGCCCTCCGCGGAGACTCTCGCCTGGGTTGCGGCGTCAATGGGTCGGGGCAGTCGCATCGTTGGCTATCGCCGATTGACCGGTGGCGTCTGCTCCGCCGTGAATCGGCTGACTGTCGAGCGACGTGGAATGCGAACGTTCGTCGTATTGCGGCAGTACCCGGGCGGGCTTGACCTGCAGGGGAGCTTGGAGAAGGAGATCGCCAACCTTGGTGTGGTGGCGGGAAGCGGGCTCCCGGTTCCAAGCATCCTGGCTACTGATGTTGCTGGTGCTTCGACGGGGGGCGCGCCATCGTTGCTGATGACACGGTTGCAGGGGCATGTTCACCTCAATCCGGCGGAACCTCGGTCGTGGATGACGAGGATCGCGGAGATTGCTGTATTCCTGCATTCCCTCGATCTCCCCGCGAAGATGTTCAGACCTTGGACGGATTCTTGGATCGCCCCTCTAGACGGGTTTCAGGTGCCGGTCGACGCGCAGAAGCCGGCTGTGTGGAAGGCGGCGTTTGGTGTCATGGCGGCGCCGCCACCAAAGGACACTGCCGTCTTTCTGCACTGCGATCTCCTGCCTGTCAACATGCTGTGGTCGCGCGGGAGGATCACTGGGCTGACCGACTGGAACTCCATCCATCGGGGGGCGCGCGCGATTGACGTCGGGCACTGTCGGCGATACTTGGCGGCGCTCTACTCGCCCGAGTGGTCGGAGCAGCTTCGGTCGCTCTATGAGTCGATCGCCGGGGTGACTCTCGATCCGTGGTGGGACCTGTATGCCCTGCTGCACTATGACGATAGCGGGCCGAAGTGGATCCGTAGTCAGGTCGCTGGGCGCCGTCCCGTCGATGTGCCCGGCATGACTTCCCGGGTCGAGGTCGCTATCGAGACAGCGCTACGGCGCCTCGGATAACTGCGGGTTCCCTGCTGGTCGCCCTTCCGGTTCTGGCATGCCGCACAGACCCCTGCACGAAGGCCGGTCGCACTCGCATCAAGGGGGGGTCCCGGTAGTGATGGCGCAGGATCCAACGGATATGCCGCTCACCTGTGCTTATGCAGAGGTCTCAGGCTGGTGGGCCAGACCTGGGCCCTGCCTCTCTATGCAGGCCAGAGGCATACCTGTTGGATTTTCGGCCGAAGCTACGGGGGACCCTGGATGACGCGGGTGGCTTCGTCGTGGTCGGGGTTGCCCCACGGGCCGAACATCATGGCGCCCAGGCACATCTTGCTGACCGACAGTCCGGTCTGTCCGAGCAGACGGTGTTCGATGGTCCCTCCAAAACTCTCTTGTACGGGTTTGCCGGGGCACCCCGGGGTACCCTCCGACGCCCTGATGGCGTGCGGTCACTTGTGCGAGAGGTAAGGCGCTGGCCTGCTTCATGCCGTGAGCACATGGCGGATATTCGGCCGTGGCGCCGCGGCGGGGGTGGAAGGTGCGGCGGGGCCGGGCTGTCAGCGTGCGGGGTCGGCGGGTGCGGCGGCCTGGTCGTGCTCCAGGGTGGCAGCCCACCCAGGAATACCACACGCTTCGAATACAGCACTGTTACCAGCGGTTCGTACCGACCTTGAGCCTGCTCATGTGATCGAGCAGCGCAGCGCCGTGGCCTGAATCAGCTGCAACCGCCGACATGCTGGCCTCCCTGCAGTCCACGCGGAAACTTCCTACGGACTGCCCCGGCCTGCTGCCGGAGTAGTTCCGCTTCGCCGTTGATCACTTGTGCATAAATGGCTCGTCATGCACCTACCGTCAACGCCTGAGGCTATTGGGGCGTCTGTAAACGAGGAGGTCCCTGTGGAAGTTCTGAACAACCTAGAGGTGGACTTATGGCTGGAGTTCCTTCTCATCGAGGCCCTGCACGAGGAAGCGGAGCGGCGGACGGCTCAGGTGAAGCCTGGTGTGGCGGGGCGCCCGTGTTGGGGTGGACCCTGTACTAAGAGTGCTGTCACCCAGCACACACAAGCGCGTTGGCGCAGGCCAAAACATTGAGCCGACGCCAGAGAACAGGCGGCGTTACTGCTCGGCAGGAGCGAGGCTCTTGATCGCGGCGAGCCAATCGTTCATGAACTTCTCAGCGGTGTGCGCGCCGTCCGGCCCGCCGAGCAGCGGCGGTCCGTCCATCATCTGCTTCATGAGCTCATCGCTCAGCCGAACCGCCCACGGCTGCATGCAGACGTCCAGGCCGGCCGCGAAGTCTCGCGTTCTTCTCGTCAGGCTCCAGCCCGTCACCATCATCAACAGATGCCCGGCGCCGAGCTCGTCCACGCGTGCACGCAGAGCGGCGAGCCCAGCCGTATCCGGCATCAGCAGCGCATACCCCCGATAGAACGCGGCGACGCCGCTCAGCTGATACAGCACCGTACGTGCCTGCCTCAGCTCGCGAATTCCGACCGCTTGCGTCACGGGCGGCACGCCGAACCCGGCGAGCTGCTTCAACAGCATGTCCATCTGCGCCGAGCGGTCAAAGTCGCCCAGCACGCTCTGCAGATCCTCCAGGGGCAGGACGGGGAACAAGGTGGCCAGCGCTTCGATGAAGGCGTCGGCGCCGATCTCGGCCACCCCCAACCCGGCAGCGGCGATCAACTGAACCACCGCTTGCCGGCCGGACGACCGGGACGGCGAGTCCTCGTCCAGGTCCCGTCGCGCCAGAAGGGCAGCACGCATGTCGGCAACGTCGAAGGCGATCGGGGCGATGGGCTCGTTGTCGAAGGCGTTGCCAGCCACCCGGTAGAAGGCGTCGACGTCCAGCTCCGAGCGGGCCTCGCGTGCCTGCCCGATCAGCCTGCGAATCGGGCACGTAGCGCTCATCCACACCAGAGCAGCATGTACAGCGGCCGGTGGAGGTTCGGGCACCATGAGGCGGCCGGGCTGCGGCACGCCGGCCTCGGCGAACCAGTCCACCACAGCCAAACGCAGGTCGCGGCCCTGGCGGGCATGCCGGGCCAGCGCGGCGGCCATCTCGACCGTCTCGGGTTCCAGCGTCGAGATAGACCCCCGGCCACCGCCGCGTCGCCGATTCGCAGGCAGTAAGCCAGCGTGCCGCCACCGCTCCAGCCGGGCGGGCGAGCATCGCAGACCTCGCTCGGCCAGATAGGCGATCACCTCGCGGTCAGCCCTGCTCGGCCCGCGTCTGGGCATGGACCCATCTTGGCCTTCACAACCCCGCGAGGTGGCCGCGAATCACCAAATTCGTCTCTGGCTAACTGAGTTCGACAGCTCCACGGGTGGGGCTGGCTCGCGATGCGACAAGTCAGAAAGAGGAAGCGGCTGGGATGAGTGGTGGACGCGGGAAGAGACCGGTAGAAAACCCGAAGGGGAACAGACGGTGGACCTGGTGGGCGCTCCCGCCAGCGGCAATCGCCTGCCTTCCCGCAGGCCGAATTGCCTTACTGCTGGTCGGCGCGGGGCTGGCGCTGTTGTTCGCGGTGTTCGCCGCTGTCGCGCTGGGATCGGCATTCGCTTCCCGCGACGGTATACGGCGGGCCGCCGCCCGAACCCTCGATCTACTGCTGAGGTTAGTGCCCTGGTATACGCCGCGGCGCTAGTTCCGCGCTGCGCGGCCGCGCGGAACTAGCCTGCCGCGCCGACGTCATCTGGCAGCCGTTCACGCGCGGGCCCTGATGATGGTGGCGAGTCCGACCGTGAAGGCCCGCATCGAACGCGCCCGTGCCGGTGGTGCGTGATGAGAGCCGCGATCCCCTTTTCTGGGCCGCGCGGCTGTAGGGCTATCGCCGGACCTGGTCGCGACGGCAGTGGCAGACAGGGGGGTGCGCGTTGACCGTCCGACCGCCCTCCAGCACCATGCGGATGGCTTCTTCCTTGAACTCCGGCGAGAACTGCCTGCGACGCCTCGTCACGTACCTACCTCTTCCAGACTTCTGTCAGCTTATATAGCCAACTGTCCGGAATCTGCTGGGCGCCTCAGTACGGTCAGGAACAAGGCGATCCGCTCAGCGCGCGCATCCACGCGACGACCGTACCCGCATGACGTCGTTCACGCACCGGCGCTCACCAGATGGCTGCCACCCGGTCATGACACGGAGTGTGACGACGATCCTGACAGTTCTGATTGCCGGACACGCGGCCACGGGTGGAACCCAGAGCGAAAGCCAGACGCAACGATCCAGAGTTCCGCGGCCCCTCGACCTGCGTCTTTCGGACCTTTCGGGCCCCCTTTACGCGCACGCGCATATCACGCATGGGTCCACGAGTCCTCCCTTAGGCGCCCACGAATCATGCTGGCGGCCGCGAGGGTGCCGCGGTTGTGTTCAGACGAACCTCTAAGGATGACGTCTCCCCAGAAGTACCCTCCGATAGTGGCGTCCGGTCCTGGCCTGATCACAACCTCCAGCGGCATCCTCGCAGAACATGGAGCGGGACGGGGAGCTGGCCCCGGAGACTGGCCCGGGCGACGTGCGAGCCGAACGACGCGGCGCCCATTCCGCCCCCGGTCCGCGTTGGCCATCACACCATCGTCGCCCAGCTCATCCGCGGCGGGACCTGCCCACCACCGTCGTTGGGATGGCTGGTCACGTCCGCCTGGACACGTTGCGCATCTAAGGCCAGCACAGCAACAAGCACCACGCCGTACGCCGCCTCACCGTCGATCGCGAACAAGGGGAACGTGCCGATGACGACTCCCAACTCGCCGACCGGCACGCTGGCCGGCCGGCTGTCCACCTTGGCCGGCGACATCACCGCCGCCACCAACCCAGACGGCCAGAGCGCGCCGGTCACCCTCGCCCACGCCTGCCGCGGCTTCGTGATCGCCGGCGCCGTCAGCGGCCTGCTCGACCAGTACGCCATGCCCCGCCGTGACGCCTTCGCCATCTGCGACGAGGCGTGCGACCGCACCGTCGCGCTGCTGACCGAACTGCTCGGCGAGCACCTGCTGCGCCGCTACTCCCATGGCGCCCGCCGCGCCGATCTGGAGACCATGCTCCAGTACGGCCAGAGTGAACTTCTCGACGCCACACCCGAAGACATCGACGACATCGCCGCAGCGATGATCACGCTTGCGGCCGCCCTGCAGGACGCACTGGCCCCGCTGCCGGACAGCGAAAACCTGCTACCGGCCATGCGCGGCGCCGCTCGCATGGCCGGCGACACCGCGAAGATCCTGCAGTCCCACTACGGCGGAGACTCCGGCGGCTGGTAACCCCCACGGCACATCCGGTGTGACGCCCCTGCCGGGCCTGGCCATAACAACGAAGAGGCACGATGAGCACCAGCCCGCCGCTGGAGCACACCCGGGATGACCTGCTGTATGCCGTACGAGCGGCCGTCCACCTACGTTTCGACGAGAGCATCCCTCTCGAGGAGGACATCGACGTCGAACGCGAGGCCGTGCGCCGGGCGCTGCGGACACAACCGGACCGGGTTCGCCTGGACGTCGACCGGTTGCTCCAGCATGTCCGCGCCACCCGGCACGGCTGGCCGCCATCCCTGGCGCCGAATTCTGAGCCCGGCTCGCCGAATCGATGACGAGCTGACCGATCGGTCACGATTTTCGCGCGGTGGTCGTCGCTGTTTCCTTGCTCGGCCATGATGGCGGGGTGAGGCGAGGTCCGATGCCGTGGAGGATCGCGGCCGCCGCGCTGGCCATCATCGCTCTTGCCACCGTGGTGGTCGTGGTGGCGCGCGCGGTTAAGCCCGGCGCCGAGGTTAACCTGGCCGACGTGGCCGCGGTCGCGCTCGCCGCAGTAACGGCCATCGCCGCTGTGGTGGCCTGGGCGAAGCAACCTCCTCCCGCCGGCACCGCTGCGGCCCTGCGCGCCGAGACTCCCACGCCCGAACAGGTGCTGGCCGGTCTGGTCCAGCAGCAGTGGGAGACCGAGGCCCGGCTCCGATCGCTGCACGACCCTGAACCAATCCCGGTGATATGGCGACCCACCGACGACCGGCGCGTGATGAATCAGCCCCAGCTCATCATCCCGCAGGCGCCGTTCATCCTCACCGGACGCAGCGACAACATCGCCGCCCTGGCACGTGACTTCCGCGCGCTGAAGTACCGTCGGCTCGTCATCACCGGCGAGCCCGGCATGGGCAAGACCACCTTGGCAGTGCAGCTGCTGCTGCAGCTGCTGGCCAGCCGCGCCGCCGACCAGGCCGACGCGGCCAAGGGCGACGTCGTCCCGGTGCCGGTCCTGCTGCCGGTCTCCGGCTGGGATCGCACGGTCCACCCCGGCCTGCAGGAGTGGCTGGCCGACCGGCTGACTCAGGACTACCCGGCCCTTGCCGCCCCCGAACTCGGAACCGGCGCGGCGACAGCGCTCGTCCAAGGCGGGCACATCCTGCCCGTCCTGGACGGCCTGGACGAAGTCGGCGAGGATGCCCGGGCCGAGGTGATCGCCGCGCTGAACGCCTCGCTGCGCCCCAGCGACCAGATCATCCTGACCAGCCGCACCGCCGAGTTCGCCGCTGCCGCCGCCGGACGGCCGCTCACCGGCGCCACCGTCGTCATTCCTGCCCCGCTCACCCCCCAGGCCGCCGCCGACTACCTGAGATCGTGCCTTGCCGAAGAGCCGCCTCGCGCCTGGGAGCCCGTTCTGAACGCCTTGCTCTCTCACGTCGCCCCCGGCCCCGCCAAGACCGCCATTACGCCGCTGGATCTGTGGCTGATCCGCGCCGTCTACATGGCACCCGGCACCGACCCCGCTCCGCTCACTGGCCTACTGGCCGATGGCACGGCCGCGCTGCGCAGCCATCTGCTGGACCGGCTCATCCCCGCCCTCATCGCGCGCGAAAGGATCCGGCCACCAGGCGCCAATCCCGCACACCATTTCCGGCCCCGGCGCAGCCTCGATCCGGACGCCACCCACCGTTACCTGACCTATCTCGCCCACGCCTTCCCGCCGGCCACCACCCGCGACATCGCCTGGTGGCGGATCGCACGCACCACACCTCACATCAGGCGTCTTACCGGCCTCGTATTCGGGCTCGTGTTCGGGCTCGCGAGTGGGCTCGTACTCGGGCTCGCAAGTAGGACATGGGTTGACGAAACACCCGGCTACGCCAGCCTCCGTGGACGCCCCCTGCCTCCTCTCCACACCATTAAGACCCGACTCATGGGCGGGCTCGCGGTCGGGCAGGTGGTCGGGCTCACGGTCGGGCTCACGGGCGGGCTCACGGGCGGGGATGAGTCCGGGTTCGTGTTCGGGCTCGCGGCCGGGATCGTGCTCGGGCCCGTGGTTGGGCTCATGGTCAAGCTGGCCGAATGGGCAGAGCGGCCCACCCTTACATCAACCAGCACCCCCCACTCCACCTGGCGATCCGACAGAACGCTCACCCTCCTTCGAACGCTCGCGGTCGGGCTCGTAGTCGGGCTCACGGTCGGGCTCACGGTCGGGTTCGTGTTCGGGTTGGTGTTCGGGCTCGCAGGCGGATTCGTGTTCGGGCTCGTGTTCGGGCTCGTGTTCGGACCCACGGCTGGAAACCACCACGCATGGCTGGTATGCACCATCGCGATCTCCCGGCTCGCCCTCACACGACGGCTTCCCTGGCGACTCATGGACTTTCTCGATGACGCCCACCGACTCGGGCTGCTGCGCGCGGTCGGCCCGGTCTATCAGTTCCGCCACGCCGACCTGCATGACCACCTCGCCGCCGCACCGCCTCGATGACCCCAGCGATCGCGTTTCAAACCACATGCACTAGGGAGTGTCTGACAAATGATCAACGTTCACGCTTGAATGGTCGATCGTGGTGCGACGTGGTGAGCTGACCGACAAGGCGTGGGTGCGGATCGAGCCGCTGCTGCCGGTGACTGACGGGCGGGGCCGCCCCTGGCGTGATCATCGGGAGGTGATCAACGGCATCTTGTGGCGGCTGCGAACTGGCGCGCCGTGGCGGGACATCCCCGAACGGTATGGGCCTTGGCAGACCTGCTATGAGCGGTTCAAACGCTGGGAAGAAGACGGCACCTGGGCCCGGCTGCTGGAGGAGATTCAGGTTAAGGACGACTCGATCGGCCAGGTCGAGTTCACCGTCAGCATCGACTCCACCATCGCTCGCGCCCATCAGCACGCCGCCGGGGCCCGCAAAAGGGGGACGATGGCGGGACGATCGATACGAAGCAATCGCAAAACCGGCAGGCGCTCGGACGATCCCGAGGCGGGCTGACCACCAAACTGCACCTGCTCGTCGAGGC
>NZ_JBFAMX010000318.1:0-11390 GCF_040659615.1 Nonomuraea sp. NPDC049784 | reverse complement strand
GGCACAGCGGCGACACGCCCGCGTACGGCAAGTCGTACGAGCAGGTGCGGCGGTCCCTGCTGGACGCGTTCGCGGACACCTACAGCCTCTCGCTGCAGCAGACCCTGTACGCCATGGGCGAGCGAGCCCTCACCACCTGCCCCGAGATCTGCGAGGTCAGGCTCGCGATGCCGAACAAACACCACTTCCTGGTGGACCTGTCGCCGTTCGGCCTGGACAACCAGAACGAGGTGTTCTACGCGGCCGACCGCCCGTACGGACTGATCGAGGGCAGCGTGCTGCGCGAGGACGCACCCGACGCCGGATTCGCCTGGGAGTAGGGGAAATGGACTTCTTGCGGCCCACGACGTGGGACGAAGCGCTGGCCGCCAAGGCGGAGCGGCCCGAGGCGGTGCCCATCCAGGGCGGCACCGACGTCATGGTCGAGATCAACATGGACGTGCGCAGGCCTGCGGCGCTGCTCGACCTCAACCAGGTGGCCGAGCTGCGGGAATGGGCCATGGTGGACGGCATGTGCCGGGTCGGGGCGGCGGTGCCGTACACGACGATCATCGAGGAGCTGGGCGGGCCGCTACGGGGGCTGGCCCAAGCGTCGCGCACGGTCGGCTCGCCACAGATCCGCAACCGCGGATCCGTCGGCGGGAACCTCGGCGCGGCCTCCCCCGCGGGCGACAGCCACCCGCCGCTGCTGGCCGCGGACGCCGTGGTGGAGGTGGAGTCGCGCGACCGCGGCGTCAGGATGATCCCGGCCGCCGAGTTCTACCTGGGGGTCAAGCGCAACGCGCTGGAGCCGGACGAGCTGATCAGGGCCGTTCACGTCAAGCCGGCGACGGGTCCCCAGTACTTCTCCAAGGTCGGCACGCGCAACGCCATGGTGATCGCGGTGTGCTCGTTCGCGATCGCGCTGCACCCGGACGAGCGGCGGGTCGGCACGGGGATCGGATCCGCCGCGCCCACGCCGCGCCGGGCGCCGGAGGCCGAGGAGCTGCTGGCCCGCGAGCTCGACTGGAGCGCGCCGCTCGACCCGGCGCTGGCCAGGCGGTTCGGGGAGCTGTGCGCGGCCGCCGCCGCGCCGATCGACGACGTGCGCGGCACCGCCGCGTACCGCGTGCACGCCGTCGGCGTGATGGCCCGCCGCACGCTCACCTGGGCCTGGAACGACCACCTCGGAAGGAGGGCGGCATGATGCGCGTGACCTTCACCGTCAACGGCCGCGAGGAGAGCGCCGACGACGTCTGGGAGGGCGAGAGCCTCCTGTACGTGCTGCGCGAGCGCATGGGGCTGCCCGGCTCCAAGAACGCCTGCGAGCAGGGCGAGTGCGGCTCCTGCACGGTCTATCTCGACGGCGTGCCGGTCTGCTCCTGCCTGGTCGCCGCCGGGCAGGCAGAGGGGCGGCAGGTGCGTACCGTCGAAGGGCTCGCCGAGGGGGACCGGCTCGATCCGGTGCAGGAGGCGTTCGTGGAGTGCGGGGCCGTGCAGTGCGGGTTCTGCACGCCGGGGCTGTTGGTACAGGCGCACGACCTGATCGAGCGGTTGGGGCGGCCGTCCGACGCGGAGATCAGGGAGGCGCTCGCGGGCAACCTGTGCCGGTGCACGGGCTACGAGAAGATCATCGACGCGGTACGGCTGGCCGCGTCACGGAAGGCGGCCGCCGAGTGAGCCTGCTCATCGAGAACGTGTACATCGCGCCGGTCGTCGGCCCCGAGATCGAATCCGGATATATCAGGATCGAGGGGGACCTGATCGCCGAGCTGGGCCCCGGGCCCGCCCCCGACGTGCCGGGCACGACCAGGATCGACGGCACCGGCTGCCTGGCCACCCCCGGCCTGGTCAACACCCACCACCACCTGTACCAGTGGGCCTCGCAGGGGCTGGCGCAGGACGCCACGCTGTTCGAATGGCTGGTGGCGCTCTACCAGGTGTGGGCCGCCATGGACGCCGAAGTGGTCAGGGGCGCGGCCTCGGCCGGGCTCGGCTGGCTGGCGCTGTCGGGCTGCACCACCTCCAGCGACCACCACTACGTCTTCCCCAAGGGCAGGGGCGACCTGTTCGCGGCCGAGATCGAGGCGGCGCGCGAGGTCGGCATCCGCTTCCACCCCGCCCGCGGCTCCATGGACAGGGGCGAGTCGCAGGGCGGGCTGCCGCCGGACGTCGTGGTCGAGGAGCTGGACGAGATCCTGGCCGCCACGTCGGAGGCCGTGGACGCCTACCACGACCCGTCGTACTCCTCGATGCTGCGGGTCGCGGTCGCGCCGTGCTCGCCGTTCTCCGCCAGCGCCGAGCTGATGACCGAGTCCGCCGCCCTGGCCAGGGCCAAGGGCGTGCGCCTGCACACGCACATCGCCGAGACCCTGGACGAGGACGAGCACTGCGTGGCGCAGTTCGGGCTGCGTCCCGTGGACTACATGGAGAAGCTGGGCTGGCTGGGCCCCGACGTGTGGTTCGCGCACTCCGTGCACCTGAGCGACGCCGACATCGGCAAGCTCGCCGCCGCCGGCACGGGCTCCGCGCACTGCCCCTCGTCGAACGGCCGGCTCGGCGCCGGGATCGCCCGCGTGTCCGAGATGCTGCGCCATGGCGCGAACGTGGGCCTCGGCGTGGACGGCAGCGCCTCCTCCGAGCTGACGTCGCTGGCGGGTGAGATGCGTCAGACCCTGCTCTTCCAGCGCGCCAGGTACGGCCCCGGCGCGCTCACGGCCAGGCAGGCCCTGGAGATCGCCACCCTGGGCGGGGCACGCAACCTCGGCCGCGACGTCGAGCTCGGCTCGCTCGAACCCGGCAAGCTGGCCGACCTCGCCCTGTGGCGCGTCGACGGCCCCTTCACCTCGGCCGTGGCCGACCCGGTCTGCGCGCTGGTCTTCGGGCCCCCGCCACCGCTCGCCCGGGTGCTGGTGGGCGGGCGCACCGTGGTCGAGGACGGCGAGCTGCGGACCGTCTCCCAGGACGCCACCGGGCGCGCGGGGGCTGCGGCCCACCGGCGGCTGATGAGGCTGGCCGAGGAGCGCGGCATCACCGCCGCGAAGGAGGTCCACCACTGAGCCGCCCCGGGCGGCCAGGCCCGTTGATCGGCACCGTCACGGCACGCGGCGAAGCGGAAGAGCGCAGGTCAGTCGCGAATGAAGGGAGGAAAACGCGGCTAGGGTGGACACGTCCAGGAACGAGCAGGAAAGGGCGGTCCCGTGTTGTCGGAGGAACTCCCAGACGAGCGGCTGGCGGAGCTCAAGAACACCTTCGCGTCGATCGACACCGACGGCGACGGCTACATCAGCGAGGCGGAGCTGAGGCAGCACTTCCCCGGCCTCCCTGCGGAGGCGCTCGGGGCGATGAGCCAGGCGGCCGACTCGGATCAGGACGGCCGCTATTCGCTGGAGGAGTTCATCCGCACCGTCTCCTGAGCCACGGGCCCGCCGCGATCCGCACAAACGGCCCCTGGCCAGGAGTGAGGCGCGTTGGAGGATCGCACACCTGGCGATGGGCGGAGCGGGCGCCGGTTGATGGCCTCGTGCATAGGTTCGTACGGCGCCCGGTTGTTCACTGGAGGTCACCCCCTCACCCCCTGGAGTGGCCCATGACAACTGAGGTGCATCCGGTCGACCAGCGCCTGCCCATCGCGCAGTTGGGCACGCTCGGACTTCAGCACGTGCTGGCGATGTACGCGGGAGCGGTGGCGGTGCCGCTCATCGTGGGCGGGGCACTCAAGCTGCCTCCCGACCAGCTCGCGTACCTGATCAACGCCGACCTGCTGGTCAGCGGCATCGCCACGCTCATCCAGTGCGTGGGCGTGTGGCGGTTCGGGATCCGGCTGCCGATCATGCAGGGGTGCACGTTCGCGGCCGTCGCCCCGATGGTCCTGATCGGCACGACGCAGGGCGGGCTCCCGGCTATCTACGGCGCGGTCATCGTGTCGGGGCTGCTGGTCGTGGCCGCGGCCCCGTACTTCGCCAAGATCGTCAGGTTCTTCCCGCCGCTGGTCACCGGGACCATCATCACGATCATCGGGCTGTCGCTGCTGCCCGTGGCCGCCCACTGGGCCGCCGGCGGGGTGGGCGGCCCCACGTACGGGCAGCCCCGGAACATCGCCATGGCCGCCGCCGTGCTGCTGCTCATCCTGGCCGTCTACCGGCTCTCCACGGGGTTCCTGGGCCGGGTCGCCGTCCTGGTGGGCATCGCGGCCGGCACGGTGGCGGCGATCCCGCTCGGCTTCACCGACTTCTCGCACGTCGGGGAGGCTGGTCTCTTCGGGATCAGCACGCCGTTCGCGTTCGGCCTGCCCACCTTCCAGGTGACCGCGGTCGTCTCGATGTGCGTGGTCATGCTCGTGTCCATGACGGAGACGACCGGCGACTTCGTGGCCGTCTCGGAGATGACCGGCTCGGAGCTCACGCCGCGGCGGCTGGCGGACGGGCTGCGGGCCGACGGGTTCTCCACGGCGCTCGGAGGCGTCTTCAACACCTTCCCCTACACCGCCTTCGCCCAGAACGTCGGCCTGGTCGGGCTGACCGGTGTGCGCAGCCGCTGGGTGGTCGCCACGGCGGGCGGCGTCCTCGTGGTCCTGGGGCTGATCCCCATGCTGGGCGCGGTGATCGCGGCCATCCCTCAGCCGGTGCTCGGCGGGGCGGGCATCGCCATGTTCGGCACGGTAGCCGCCTCGGGCATCCGCACGCTGACGAAGGTGAGCTTCGAGGGCAACCACAACCTCGTCATCGTGGCCGTCTCGATCGGCGTGGCCGCCATCCCGGTCGGCGCTCCCGACTTCTACGACAAGTTCCCCGACTGGGCCCAGACCATCCTGAACAGCGGCATCAGCACCGGCAGCATCCTGGTGATCGTCCTGAACCTCGTCTTCAACCACCTGCGCGGGCGCTGAGCCGGGGATGTGATGATGAGTCACGCCTTCCTGCCCGCTCGCACCGGGCAGGAAGGCGTGTCAGGACATTGTTCACCATCGTGTAGGGGTTCGTTGTGGTTCAGCAGGTTCTTGTCGCCCCCGACAAGTTCAAGGGGTCGCTGACGGCGGCCGAGGTGGCATCGCGCGTTTCGGCCGGCCTGGGCGTGCCCACGGTGGAGCTGCCGGTGGCCGACGGGGGCGACGGCACCGTCGACGCGGCCGTCGCCGACGGGTTCGGCCGGGTCACGATCGAGGTGACCGGGCCCACCGGGGAGCGGATTCCCGCCTCGTACGCCTGGCAGGAGACGGACGCGACGGCGGTGGTGGAGCTGTCGGAGGCGTCCGGGCTGCGCCGCCTGCCCGGCGGGCACGAGCCGCTGACCGCCACCAGCTACGGCACCGGCGAGCTGATCGCGGACGCCGTACGCCGGGGCGCCAAGCGGGTGGTCCTCGGCCTGGGCGGCAGTGCGTGCACCGATGGGGGCGCGGGCATGGCGCAGGCCCTCGGCGCGCGGCTGCTGGACGCCGACGGGAACGACCTCCCGCGGGGCGGGGCCGCGCTGAAGGATCTCGCCCGCATTGACATGACGGGTTTTGTGGATATTTCCGGCATTGAGTTCGTGGTGGCGAGCGACGTGGACAATCCGCTCCTCGGGCCTCACGGCGCCGCCGCCGTCTACGGGCCGCAGAAGGGCGCGACCCCGGAGGACGTCAAGACGCTGGAGGCGAGCCTGGCCCGGCTGGCGGCTGTGGCGACGGCGACCCATGGGCTGATGGGGGCGGTCGAGCACGACGGCACCCCTCGGGCGATGGGCGTGGCCGGGGCGCCGGGTGCGGGGGCGGCCGGTGGAGTGGGGTTCGCCGCGCTGGCGTTCCTGCACGCCGAGATCCGCCCCGGCATCGGCTACCTGCTCGACCTGCTCGGGTTCGGCGAACTGGTCAAGGGCACGCGGCTGGTGATCACGGGTGAGGGGTCGCTGGACGAGCAGTCCCTGCGGGGCAAGGCGCCCGTCGGCGTTGCACAGGCCGCGGCCAGGGCAGGCGTCCCCGTGGTGGCCGTCTGCGGGCGCCGTACGCTCACCGACGACGAACTGCGGGCCGCGGGCATCGAGGCCGCCTACGCGCTCACGGACCTGGAGCCCGACCCCGACCGCTGCATGGCCGAGGCCGGGCCGCTGCTCGAGCGGCTCGCCGCCCGGCTGGCCGCCGTTCACCTCCGAGAGGAATAGATGATCGACCTGGTGATCCGATCCCGCAGGACCGTCACCCCCGAGGGCGAGCGGGCTGCGGCGGTGGCCGTGCAGGGCGAGAAGATCGCCGGCCTGTACGACTACGCCGCGTCCCTCGACTCCGCCGAGGACATCGACCTGCGCGACCTGGCGCTCCTGCCCGGCCTGGTCGACACGCACGTGCACGTCAACGAGCCGGGGCGGACACACTGGGAGGGGTTCGACTCGGCGACCAGGGCGGCGGCCGCCGGAGGCGTCACCACGATCCTCGACATGCCGCTCAACTCACTCCCGCCCACCGTGAACGTGGCGGCCTTCGAGGCCAAGCTGCGGGCCGCCGAGGGGCAGTGCCACGTGGACGTCGGCTTCTGGGGCGGGGCCGTGCCGGGGAACGTCAAGGACCTCGCGCCGCTGCGTGAACGCGGCGTCTACGGGTTCAAGTGCTTCATGTCGCCGTCGGGCGTGGACGAGTTCCCGCCGCTGAGCGATGCCGAGCTGCGGGAGGCGCTGTCCGAGGTGGCCGGGATCGGCGGGCTGATGGTGGTGCACGCCGAGGACCCGGCGCTGCTCGGGGAGCCGGGCGGGCCGACGTACCGGGAGTTCCTGGAGTCGCGGCCCGGGGAGTCGGAGCGCAGCGCCGTCTCGCGGGTCGTGCGGCTCGCCGGGGAGACCGGCGCTCGCGTGCACATCCTCCACGTCTCCAGCGCCTCCTGCCTGGAGGTGCTGGAACAGGCCCAGGCGGAGGGCGTGGCGGTCACGGCGGAGACGTGCCCTCACTACCTGACGCTGGCGGCCGAGCAGGTGCCCGAGGGCGAGACCGCGTACAAGTGCTGCCCGCCCATCCGCTCCGAGGCCAACCGCGACCTGTTGTGGGACGGGCTGGGCAGGGGCGTGCTGAGCTGCGTCGTGTCCGACCACTCGCCCTCGCCCGCCGACCTCAAGGTGCCCGACTTCGCCGCCGCCTGGGGCGGCATCGCCTCGCTCCAGCTCGGCCTGCCCGCGATCTGGACGGAGGCCTCGAGGAGGGGGTACGGGCTGGGCGACGTGGCCCGCTGGATGTCCGCCAATCCAGCCTCAATGGCCGAAATTTCCGGGAAAGGCGGCATAAAGGTCGGCAATGATGCCGATTTGGTGGCGTTCGATCCCGCGGCCGACAACCCCGTGGACGCCTCGCTCCTCCACCACAAGAACCCGGTCACCCCGTACCACGGCCGCGTGCTCAAGGGCTCCGTACTGACCACCTGGCTGCGCGGCCGGCCCGTGGACGGCGTGCCGCTCGGACGATTCCTGTTGGGAGAGCACTAGATGTCACCCTTCACCACCCTGCCGGACCTCGCCCTGCGCACCCTCGGTGGCTCCGTCGTGGCGGCCAGCGACGAGTCGTTCGCGGAGAAGGAGAGCCTGATCAGGCCGGGACGTCCGGGCTTCCAGGCGGAGACGTTCGGGAACAAGGGGCAGGTGTACGACGGGTGGGAGACGCGGCGCCGCCGCTCGCCCGGCCACGACTGGGCGCTGGTGCGACTGGGGATTCCCGGCGTGATCCGTGGCGTGGTGATCGACACGGCGTGGTTCAAGGGCAACTACCCGCCGCACGCCTCCGTCGAGGCGGCCTCGGTCGAGGGCCACCCGTCGCCGGCCGAGCTGGAGGCCGCCTCGTGGGTGGAGATCGTTCCCCGGGCCGAGCTCAAGGGGGACGCCGAGCACCACTTCGCCGTCACCGGCTCGCGCCGCTTCACCCACGTGCGGCTGAACATCTTCCCTGACGGCGGCGTCGCCCGCCTCCGGGTGCATGGGGAGGCGCGTCCCGACCTGTCGGTGTACGACGGGCTCAGCCTCGACCTGGCCGCGCTGGCCAACGGCGCCCTGGTCACCGCCTGCTCCAACGAGTTCTACTCCGCCCCCAACAACGTCATCTCCCCCGGCCTGGCCCGCCACCAGGCGGAGGGCTGGGAGACCGCCCGCCGCCGCGGGGAGGGCAACGACTGGCTGGTCATCCGGCTGGCCGGACGCGGCGTGCTCAGGCTGGCGGAGATCGACACCACGAACCTGCTGTTCAACGCCCCGGGCGCGGTCTCGCTGACCGGCCTCGACGGCGAACGCGAGGTGGAGCTGCTGCCGAGGACCCGGCTCCAGCCCGACACCCCCCACCGCTTCCGCCTCGATCACCGGGACCCGGTCACGCACGTGCGCGTGGACATCTACCCGGACGGCGGCCTGGCCCGCGTCCGCCTCCACGGCCAACTGGCCACCTGACCGAGGCCGGGGTGTTGGTAGTCTGACAGTCACTCACTGTGATGACTCGGGCCGCTCTGTCCGCACGAGCGCTCCGCCTAGACTGAGAGCCATCATGACCCCAACATCCCTGATCGGCGGGCACGTGCTCGTCACGGGCGGCCTGGCGACGGGCGGCCTCAAGTACATGGCCGAGATCGGCGCCGAGATGATCCAGGTGTTCGTCACCAACCCGCGCGGGTGGGCGCTCACCGAGGGCAAGCCCGACGAGGACGCCAAGCTGGCCGAGTCGGGCGTCGACGCGTTCATCCACGTGCCCTATCTCGCCAACTTCGGCTCGCCCAGCCCGGAGACGCTGGCCAACTCCATCGCGATCGTGCGCCACACTTTGCGGCGCGGGTCGGAGATCGGCGCCAAGGGGATCGTGGTGCACACGGGCTCGGCGGTCACGCAGTCGCGGGACGACGCGTTGCGCCAGGTGCGAGAGAACCTGCTGCCGTTGCTGGACGAGATCCCCGACGGCGGCCCCGACCTGCTGCTCGAGCCGATGGCAGGGCAGGGCGCCATGCTGTGCGCGACGATCCAGGATCTCGAGCCCTACCTGGCGACGCTCGAGTGGCATCCGCGGGCCGGCGTCTGCCTCGACACGTGCCACGCCTTCGCCGCCGGTCACGACCTCGCCGCGGAGGGCGGGGTGAAGGAGACGTTCGACGCCCTGCACGAGATCGCCCCAGGGCGGCTCAAGCTGATCCACGCCAACGACTCGAAGGACGTGTGCGGGGCCAAGAAGGACCGGCACGAGAACATCGGGGCCGGGCACATCGGCGCCCAGCCGTTCGCCGAGCTCATGCGGCACCCGGCCATGGCGGGGGTGCCGCTCTGCATCGAGACGCCTGGCAAGGCGCCCAAGCACGCCGAGGACATCGCGCTGCTGAAGAAGCTCCGCGACAGCTGACCGAAACCCCGGCGATGTACGAATCGTGACAGGGGCGCCTGCTCGCGCGATCCGGCCGCCCCCGCGGGCCGGATAGCGGGGCCTCTGAGGGCCTCAGCAGGCGCCCCTTCACGGGACCGGCATGGCGGGCCCTACCCCCGAATGAAGGCCCGGCAGCCGTGGTGACCAGCGCGGTCACCGGTGAAGCCGGCGCATCAGGCCTGTAATGAGCCCCCCGGCTCGTCCCCCCCGATGCGCCGGGTGGCTTTCCGATGCCGAAACACTACGGTCGCGATCTTGCGGGGGTAACCCTGTTTATGAGCAGCTCGTTGAACGGTCCGTAGTCATCGATATACGGAGAGTGTTCTTACGGCGAGCGGTCACCGTGATGCGATGAGCGGTAGGTTCGTGGGCCCGCGAGGTGCTCGGGCAGATGCATCTTGGCCATCATCCGCCCCACGCCGCGTGGCATCCGACCCGGTGTGACCAGGGAAATCACCATCATCGCGGCAAACGCGACCGGCACGGCGACCGGCGCGGGACTGGAGGTCAGCACGCCCACTTTCACGCCCGCGTCCTGCCCGAACACGAGCACCGCCGTCACTCCCCCGCCGAGCGCGAACCCGGCCGCCACCCCGGCGTCCGTCAGCCGCCGCCACCAGATCCCCAGCACCAGCAGCGGGCAGAACGTGGCGGCCGAGAGGCTGAAGCCGATCAGGACGAGCGACACCGACGTCTGCGGGGTGCTGACCGCCGTCAGGACGAGCGCGGCCAGCAGGACCAGGCCCACGGCCGTGCGGAAGGAGCTCACCCCGGCCCGCGACAGGCACGTCGACACCGCGCCCCCGACCGCCACCAGAACGCCTCCCGTGGTGGCCAGGAAGGCCGCGAACGCCCCGGCGGCCAGCACCCCCGTGAGCGCGTCCCCCAAAGGCCCTGGAGCCAGTCTGGTGGGCAGGAGCAGTACGACCTCGTCGACCTCCGCACCACGCACGTACGCGTGCCCCAGGAGCCCGTACAGCGGCGGCACGACGCAGAACACCGCCAGCATGGCCTGCGTCGCCACGATCGACCGCCTCGCCCCGCGCCCGTCGCTGTTGGTGTAGACGCGGACGATCACGTGCGGCAGCCCCATGGTCCCCAGAGCGCAGGCCACCATCACCGTCAGCACGCCGGGCAGCGACGTGTCGCCCACCCCCGCCAGCCCCGCCTCGCCGGCCCGGTAGGCCCCCTCGAACCAGGTGACCGACCGCGCGCCGCCCATCCACCAGCACACCACCCCGACCCCTGCGAACGCGACCAGCTTCAGCCAGAACTGGGAGGCCTGCACGCTGGTCACACTCCCCTGCCCGCCCGTGAACGCCACGACCAGCGCCGCCGACGCGACGGCCGCCCAGCCGAGCCAGGGCGGCAGCCCGGTCAGCAGACGCACCACGACGCCGGCCGCGTGCAGCTGCGCGACCATGAACGCCAGCCCGATGACCAGCAGGAAGCAGGTGGTGAAGCGGCGCAGCCTGGCCGATCTCAGCCGCCACTCGGCGAAGTCCGGCAGCGTGTACGTCCCAGAGCGCCGCAACGGGGCGACGACCAGGGCCAGGATGACGACGAACCCGGCGGTGGCGCCCACCGGATACCACAACATCGGCCCACCCCGGGTGGCGATGAGCCCGCCCGCGCCCAGGCAGGCCGCGGCCGAGGTGAACTCGGACGAGATCGCGGCGCCGTTCCACCAGGGAGGTACCGCCCTGGCCGCCACGTAGAAGTCGGAGACGCCGCTTGAGCGGCGAGGTCGCGCGGCGCCCACCATGACGCCCAGAACCAGCACGAAGGCGATCCCGGTCAGCACCGCGACGGTCATCTCGCCGTCCGCCTCAGCCGCAGCACGCTCATCTTTCCAGCCGCTCCGCCCGCCTCAGCTGCAGAACGGCCAGCCCGGCCCACGCACCCTGCAGGGCCAGCGAGAGCGCCACCCAGGCCCCTGGGGCGGGCACCCACACGGCGATCACCGGGACGCCCACCAGCAGTCCGGCGACGGCGCCCACGGTCAGCAGCGCCTGCCGTAACTGCCGCCCCATGATCGCCGTCACTTCGGGCCCGTCCTCGTCCG
>NZ_JBFAMX010000317.1:0-11462 GCF_040659615.1 Nonomuraea sp. NPDC049784 | reverse complement strand
ACACCCGAAAACAGCCCCTCTGCCTGGGGAATCGTTCCTCGTGGAGGAATTGGACCAGAAAACGATCAACAGGAATCACGCCGTGGATTCAGGCTTAGATCGCAGCGCTCGAAGCGGACTCCCCGCAGATCGGCGTTCTGAAAATTGGCCTCCGGCATGGTGCAGTCGCGGAAAACGGTGTTCTTGAACGTCGAGAATCGAAATCCGATCAGATCGGCACGGCACGCGTCGAAGAGCACGTCACGGAACGCGCATTCGGTCCAAGTCATGCCGGTCAGCCGACTCGCCGACGTTCGGACCCGATGCATGCCCGATGCCCTGGCCGTCATGTTGGACAAGTCGCAGCGCTCCAGCTCCACATTGACGAACCCGGCCCGGCGCAGTTGGCTGCCCGCGAAGCTGGTGACGACGAACCGGCAGCCCTCATACTCGGCCGCATCCACCTCGCGAGAGGTCAGGTCGCTACCGTTGAATTCCAGGCCGCGGTAGGTGCCGTCGTCCTCCATATCATGCTCGGGAAGCTGCGCCACGCCCAGCGGCGAGGGCAATTTAGGTGCAGCCGGTGCTTTGAGCCGCTTCTGCTGTTGATGAGTTAGCGTCCACGGGAGTGGTGTACGGGTGATCTTTCCTCTGATGTGACGGGAGAGATCCATGTGACAAGTGACGGCCACTTCGTAATCCTTCGATTCGCACATTCAGACACGAAGGGGACGAAGTGACCGTCAATGACATTGTGCCCGCCATCGGCGCCCACGTCGAGGAGACCCTGACCGCGGCGAGCCCCGACCTGCTCCGGACGATGATCCGCGAGTTCGCTCAGCGGATGATGGACGCCGAGGTCGAGCAGCTGTGCGGGGCCGGCTACGGCGAGGTCAGCAGCGAGCGGGTCAACTCCCGCAACGGCTACCGGCACCGCGAATGGGACACCCGGGCCGGAACGATCGAACTGGCCGTTCCACGGCTGCGCCAGGGCAGCTACTTTCCCGACCTCCTGTTGGACAAGCGCCGCCGGGCCGAGCGGGCGCTGACGTCCGTGGTGGCCACCAGCTACCTGTTGGGCGTCTCGACGCGGCGGGTGGAAAAGCTTGCCGAGGCGATGGGCATCACCAAGCTGAGCAAGTCGCAGGTGTCGAAGATGGCCGCCGAGCTGGACGAGCTGGTCGCCTCGTTCCGGTCCCGGCCGCTGGACGGCGGCCCGTACACCTTCGTCTGGATCGACGCGCTGACGCAGAAGGTGCGCGAGGGCGGCCGCACGGTGAACGTGCACTGCCTGATCGCCACCGGCGTCAACGCCGACGGCCAGCGCGAGATTCTCGGCCTGGACGTGGTCTCCTCCGAGGATGGGGCGGGCTGGCTGGCGTTCCTGCGCGGCTTGGTCGCTCGCGGCCTGTCGGGGGTGCTGCTGGTCACCAGCGACTGCCACGCCGGGTTGCGCGACGCGATCGCGGCCACGCTGCCCGGGGCCTCCTGGCAGCGCTGCCGGACCCATTTCGCCCGCAATCTTGGAACGTGCGTTCCCAAAGCGGCGCAGCCGTGGGTGCACACGATGCTGCGCACCATCTTCGAGCAGCCCGACGCCGAGTCCGTGCGAGCTCAGCACTGGCACGTGGTGGAGGTGCTGGAGGCCAAGTATCCCAAGGCGGCGACGCGCCTGGACGAGGCACGGGAGGACATCCTGGCCTTCACCGCCTTCCCCAAGGCCGTCTGGCGTCAGGTGTGGTACAGACCGAGACGTGAACGCCGGTGCCGGGCTGACGCGGCTCAGCCCGGCACCGTTCCACCACCGCCACCTGGCCGCCGACCACATTGCGATCGTCCAGTCCCTCGGTCTCATGGACGGTTAGCGTCCATGCCGCCCATGGACGCCGGCCTGGCGGCGATGGTGGAACGTCACAGCAGGGTCAGCGAGGGCTTCACCCGAACCGACACCCTCGACGACGTGCCGATCAGCCGAGCCCGTTCAGGTGCTCAGAGCCGGGGAAGGCGACGTTGGTGAGATGCTCGCTGAGTTCGAGCAGCCGGACCCTCGCCTTGGCGTCATAGGCTTGGGCGTGCGCCCTGCCGGGCTGGGCGCGGTTGAAGTAGGCGCCGGTGACCTCCGACAGCGATGGCCCGGTGATCAGACGGGCCGTGTTGTCCACTCCTTCCTCAAGCGTGCTCTGCACCGTGAAGAGATGCGTAACGATCTTGGTGGGCATGTACGACGCCGGATGCAGCGCGTTGACCGTGACCCCGGTGGGCCGCAGCAGTTCGGCGTGCGCGAAGGTGAACGTGATCTGAGCGAGCTTGGCCTGGCAGTAGGCCTGCACGCCGTCCCAGCCACGCTCCAGCATCACGTTGTCGAAGTCGAGCGGCGCCTGGCCGGCCGACGTGACGTTGACGATCCTGGCGGGTGCCGACCGGGCCAGCAGCGGTGTGAGCAGGATGCTCAGCAGGTACGTGCTCAGGTAGTCCACTTGGAACGTCAGCTCGTACCCGTCGGCGCTCTCCTGCCGCGCCAGCTCCACCCCCATCCCGGCGTTGTTGACCAGCGCGTCGAGCCGGTCGTGGCCGGCGAGTATCCGCTCGGTCAGGTCGCGGATCTGGGCCAATGAGCCGAAGTCGGCCTGCTCGAACGTGTGCCGGCCGCCCAGCTCGCGGAGCAGTTCCTCGCCCTTGGCCCCGTCGCGCCCGTGCAGGATCAGCGTGGCGCCCTGCGCCGCCAGTTTCCTGGCAAGGCCGCGGCCGAGGCCGTCGGTCGCTCCCGTGATCAGGATGCGCGGGCTCATACGACGCCGCCGTTGACGCGGATGTTCTGCCCGGTCACCCAGCTCGCCTGCGGAGAGGCGAGGAAGGCGACGACGTCGCCGATCTCCTGTGGCCTGCCGATGCGCCCCATTGACGTCATCTTCTCCAGGGAGGCGATGAACTCGGACGGGCGGGTGCGGAACTCGGGGGTGTCGGTCGGGCCAGGTGACACGACGTTGACCGTGATGCCCCGTTCGCCGATCTCCTTGGAGAACACGCGGGAGAACTGCTCCAGGGCTCCCTTCGCGCCGTCGTACAGTCCGTAGCGCGGGAAGAACAGCCCGGTGGTGTGCGAGGAGATGTTGATGATGCGGCCGCTGTCGCGCAGGTAGCGCGAGGCGAGTTGCATGGCGAAGAACGGCGCGCGGGCGTTCACCCGGAAGCTGGCGTCGAACTCCTCCTCGGTGACCTCGGCCATCGGTTTCAACACCGCGTACACCGCGTTGTTGACCAGGATGTCCACCCCGCCGTAATGCTCGGTCGCGGCCTTGAAGAGGGCCCCGATCTGCTCGGTGTCGGAGACGTCGGCCGCGACCGCCAGTGCCTGACCGCCCGCCGCCACGGCCTGGGAGACGACCTCGGCGGCCAGGCCGTCCTGTCCTGGCAGGTGGTCGACCACCACGGACGCCCCCTCGGACGCCAGCTGTACCGCGATGGTCGCGCCCAGGCCGGTGGCGGCGCCGGTGACGATCGCGACCTTTCCATCAAGTGTGTTGCTCATGGTCAGTTCCGATCAGACGATGGGGTTGCCGCTGGCGGTTGTCTCGGGGATGTCCTCGCGCAGGTCCCAGTGTTCGGCGATCAGGCCGTCGGCGATGCGGAACACGTCCACCACCGCGACACCGCGGTGCCCCGGCTGGGCGGTGAACAGGCTGTGGATGAAGACCAGGTCGCCCTCGGCGGCCAGCCTGTGGATCTCAAAACGGGCCTCGGGCAGTTGCTGGCGGAACCCGTCAATGAAGTCGACCAGCGGCTTGCGGCCGTCGGGCAGGTTCGGGTTGTGCTGGATCAGATCCTCGGCCAGGAAGCGGGAAGCCTCCTCGGTACGGCCCTGGTTCCAGACGAGCTCGATGTAGTCACGGATGAGCTGGGACATGGTGTTCCTTTCAGGAGACGTGCACGGCTTCGCCGGTGCGGGTCATAGTGGGGGTGGTACGGCGCACGGACACGATGTGCGCACCCGCGGCCAGGGCGAGAGGGAGCAGGGCCAGCAGGGAGAGCGGCCCGGCGCCGAGGGCGGACAGGTAGTGGCTGCCGATCAGGCTGCCCAGGCTCATGCCCAGGTAGATGCCGGTGGCGTTGAGCGCCAGCAGGATGCCGCGCTGCTCGGGCAGCAACTCCACCAGGCGGGCCTGCTGCGGGGCCATGAACAACGAACTGGAGAACCCCCAGAAGGCGAACACGATCACGGCTGCGGCGATTGAGCCCGGCAGGACGGTCAGCGCGGCGAACGCGACCGCCATGCCCGCCAGGGTCACTGTGACGGTACGGCTGCCGCCGAGCCGGTCGTGCATCCGGGAACCGCTCATGTTCCCGATCACTCCCAGCGCGCCAAACGCCAGCAGAATGAGCGAGACCGTCGCCGCCGTCGCTGCGAAACGGGACGCCAGGTATGCTCCCGCGACGCCGTACACGGTGAACTGCGCGGTGAGCACCAGCAGCGTGGTGGACACCGCCGGAAGGGCGCCGGGCGTGCGGAGCACGCGTGCGAAGACCTGGAAAGTGGGTGCGGGGCCCGGCTCGATGGCGGGCAGCAGTCGGGCGACGAGCACCAGCGAGAGCGCGGTGAGCACCACGACTCCGATGACCGTCCAGCGCCACCCGAGCGCCTCGCCCACCGTCGAGGAGAGCGGCACCCCGAGCACGGAGGCGGCCGTCATGCCTGCGAACACCGTGGCGAGCGCCTTCGGGCGATCCCGCTCCGGTACGATCATGGATCCCGCGGTGGACGCTGTCGGGCCGAACATCGCCGCGCCGAGGCCGGACAGCACCCGGGCCGCGCAGAGTGCTCCGTAACTGGGAGCGAGCGCGCTGCCGATGCCTCCGACGATCATCAATGCGAGGCCGATGAGCAGGACGCGCTTGCGGCACATCTGTCCCAGCCAGACCGAGGCGAGCGGGGCGGCCACCGCGAAGACCAGGGAGAAGACGGTGACGAGCAGCCCGACCGTGGCCGGCCGAACGTTCAGGGCCGCGCCGATCGGCGCGCTCAGCCCAACCACCGCCAGCGACGTGGTGCCGAGCGAGAAGTATCCCAACGACAATGCCAGCAGCGCCGGCGTGGGATTTCGCGGTTTCATGCGATGTCCTTCCAAGGGAAACACAAATACGAGACGGTCCGTATTTGAGAAAGGGTGGCTACGTGACAGGGTGACCGCGTGATCCTGCCGTTGACGAGGCGATCGGCCGGGCCGCTTCGGAGTCGGGCGGGGAGAGCGGCATGAAGGGCGGGGATCGCCGCGCACAGCGGCGTCTCGAAGCAGGCGATTTACCGCCGGTATGCCGCCTTGCTCCTCGATGCCTGTAGGTTGACCGACGCGTACGCCGCCGTCGCGGTAGAGCTCTTCACATGACCCATGCTCACCGAACGGATCAGGGGGTGACAGTGCCGCTGTCACGAGCCCGATGTGCAAATTGCACATCGCCTGGACATCACGAGGGGGGACGGGCGTGATACGGGTGCTCATCGCGGAGGACATGGAGCTCCTGCGCGCGGCCCTGGCCGAGCTGCTCGACCAGGAGGACGGCATCGAGGTGGTCGCGCAGGTCGCCACCGGTGCGGAGATCGTGCCCGCGGCCGAGGCGCACGAGCCGGACGTGGCGGTGATCGACATCGGCTTGCCGGAGGTGGACGGCCTCACCGCGGCCGCCGCGCTGCGCGAGCGGCTGCCCGGCTGCGCGGTGCTGATCCTCACCGCGCTGAGCCGGCCCGGTCACCTGCGCAGGGCACTGGACGCGCAGGTCGCCGGGTTCGTGCCGAAGGACATCAAGCCCGGCGACCTCGCCGACGCGATCCGTACGGTCGCCGCGGGCGGTCATGTGGTGGACCAGGCGCTGGCCTTCGCGGCGCTGCGTACGCCGGACAACCCGCTCACCCAGCGGGAGACCGAGGTGCTGCGGCTGTCGGCCACCGGCGCGGAACCGCGGGAGATCGCCGAGCGGCTGTTCCTGACGTACGGGACGGTCCGCAACTACCTGACGTCTGCGGTCACCAAGCTAGGTGCCCGCAACCGCGTCGACGCCATCCGCATCGCCACGGAGTCCGGCTGGCTCTGACGCGAACTCGGCCACCACCTCGAACCTGCCCCCGGGACGTGGGCCGGCCTCCAGCCGCCCTCCAGCGCGCACGGCCAGGCTCGCCAGGCCCGTGCCCCGGCCCGACGGCGCCGCGGCGCCGTCGTTGACGACGCGTAGCCGTACGGGAGGGCCTGTGATGGTGATGGAACACGTGCGCGCCCTGCTGTGGCGCAGCACGTTGGTGACGCTCTCGCGCAGCACGGCGGCGACGTCGGTCTCGACCTCGCCCGCAGGCCAGGTCTCTAGGCTGATGGACGTGTCGATGCCGGCGGCCGTCAGCGTCTCTCGGGCCGTGTCGATCTCCTGGTCCAGCAGCAGCCGGATGCGGCCACTGGTGATCGAGCCGAGGTCCGTACGCGCCTGCTCCACCAGCGCGACGAGGGAGGCCAGCTCGGCCTCGGCCCGCATGGGCTCCCTGTCCAGCAGCCGCAGCACCAGCTCGCCGCGGAGCGCGACCGCCGACAGGCTGAAGCCGAGCATGTCATGCAGGTCGCGAGCGATCCTTCTGCGCTCGGCGGCGACGGCGGCCTGCGCCAGGTCGTGCCTGGCCCGGTCCAGCAGCGCCACCAGATCGCCGAGCCGGGTGAGGCTGTAGAACAGCCAGGCCAGAATGAGATCGCTGAGATAGTTCGTCGCCATCCCCGCCGGGCTGGGCACCGGGGGCGGGAAGAAGAACGCCAGGGTGTGCAGGGTCTCCACGGTCACGACGATCGGCCACCAGTGTCGCGGGCGCAGCCAGGCCACCGCCGCGCCCAGGAAAAAGCCCCAGACGCTGCCGATCTGGGACCACTCTTCCACGAACACCATGCCCGGCCAGCTCAGCGGAACGACCAGCAGCCCGATCACCGCCAGCCGGACCCGGCTCGGCGGCAGCATGAAGAGGACCACGGCCGCGCCGAGAACCAGTACGTAAAGGAGCAGCCACGTCGCCTCCCTGCCGGAGGCGAAGTTCCCCGCCAGGATCGCTCTGACGGACTGGATGAGGATCGCGGCCAGGAGGATGAGGCGCGCGACCTTCGGCGACTCGATCAATGCCGACGGCTGCGGACCGCCGCTGCTGCGGTAGCCATTGGTCATCTCCCTGATCCCGTTCATGGTCCGCCGCGCCGCCTCAACGGCGGCCCCGATCTCGGCTCGGGCGGCCGTGACCGTGCTGGTGGCCCATGTCAGGCGGGCGGCGATGGCGCGCAGCTCGCCGTCCACCACCGCGCGCAGTTCGCCGTCCAGCCGCAGCCGTTCCCTGAGCGTCGCGAGCCTGGCCAGCTCGTCCCTGGCGGTGTGCAGGTCGCGCACCATGCCGGACAGGGTGTGGAGGCTGAACAGGATCAGTGCGTCGATCGCGGTGGAGCACACCCACAGGATCCACTCGGGAAAGGGCACGCCGCCGAGGAGGCGCCCGGCGCCGGTGGCGGCCAGGATGAGGCCGAACAGCGGCCACGCAGCCCGCGCGGGCAGCACACACAGCACACCTGCGGCAATCGTCCAGGGGAACCACTCCCAGTCCGTCCCGACCACGGCGAACGGCATCAGGGCCAGCGCCACGACGGCCGCGAGCAGGCCGTGACGGACGGCCGGGCGCCATCGGCGCGCGAGAACGGCGATCAGCGGCGGGTAGGACGCCGCCGCGAGCGCGATGCCCAGCGGCGAGACGCCGTCGTCCACCCCTGCCAGCCAGCGGATCACGATGATCATGCCAAGCGCGGTCCACATCATGCCGCGCGCGATCCGAGGCGGCAGCGTCTCTGCGGTCGAACCCAACCCATCCCCCAACCCATCCCCCAGCCCAGCCGACCCGGCCGGAGCCGGGTATCCCAGTCCATAATGAGGCAAATAGGTGCGCCGGAATTGCCGGATGGGCTCCTACGTGTGACTTTCGCCGGTAAATGGCCGGGGTTTCGGCGCTATTTGGCCGGGAGTGAGCAAGCCTCTGCCCGCCTGGCTTGAGGGCCGGGCGGGCAGAGTTCGGGTTTGGCTGTGGGTGTGGCGGGGCTCAAGTGCGGTGCGGGGGCGGAGTGGTCACATGATTCCGATGACGAGGTTCTCGCGGGCGGCTTCGACGACTTCTTTGGTCACGGTGGTCATCTGGTTGATTTCCAGGACGCGTTCGATCTGGTCAACGAGGCGGGTGGTCAGCCGGAAGTTGCCGTTGGTGATGCGCGTGATGGTCGCGATGGCTTCGGTGGTGGCGAAGTCATTGCTGTCGCCGAGCCGTAGGTGGGGCCAGTGGCGGGCGAGTACGAAGGCTTGTTCGTCTGTGGAGAGCGGTTTGTAGTGGTGGACGAAGCCGACACGGGAGTAGAGCTGGGGGTAGCGGGCGAGGCGCTTTTCGATGCCGGGCATGCCGATGAGGATGAGGCCGATGCCGGTGCGGTCGTGGTGATCACGCAGTTGTTCGAGGGCCGCGGTCTTGAGCCGGTCCGCCTCGTCGACGATCAAGAGTTCGGCGCCGCTGTGGCCGCTGACGCCGGGGTCTGCCCCGGGATGGTCACCGTTGCCGCGGCCGGTGTGGAGCATGAGTTCGACGGTCCAGCCGAGCCGGTCGCACAGGTGGAAGATTTCCTTGTCGAGGTTCTGGGGGGTGGAGTGGACTTTGGGGGTGTACATGACGGCGCGGGCGGCGAGGACCTCGTGGACGGGGGTGTCGTCTTGCTGGGAGCCGGTGGCGCGGGTGCCGGCAAGGTGCGGGGCGAGCTGATCCCAGCGGGTGTAGCTACGGGCTGATTCGGTCTTGCCGACGCCGGGGGCTCCGAAGCACAGGCCAACGTAGCGCTTGCGGCGGACAGCGTCGGCGAACTCCAGGAACCGCCGGTGTTCCTTGGTCGCCATGATCGGGGAAGGGGTCGACGGTAGTCCGTTTTCGTCTGCCCTGGCCGGGTCCTGCCCGAGGTCAGGTGGGGGCGTGCGGTCGCTGGCGTAGGCCAGCCCACTGGCGCTTGGTCGGTCAGGTGCCTGTTCGGGAGGGTCTGTCAGGTCTGGCTCGGCGGCCTGCTCGTCTGGGTGTGATGGCTGCTCCACGCCTGGGTGTCTATCCGGCGGAACCGTGTCTCACTCAGTCCAGTAGCGTTTGAGTCGCGGAGCGTCACCATGGGTAGGGGTGGTGTCGCTCTGGTCAGAGCCTTGACCAGTCGCGGGCAAGGGTTTGCGGCTGGTCTTCTGGCCGGCGGGACCGGGGACTACGGTGGTGGTTTCGTCAGGAGTGCTCCAGGTCCGCAAGCCGGGGGTCGGGTACGCGGCGGGGAGGGGCTCGTTGTGGGCGGCCAGGAGCGTGTCGACGACGGCGGTGCGGGTGGTGAGCTTGCCGCGCAGTTGCTTGCGGCGGGCGTTACGCGCGGCGGTGATCTCCTTCAGGCTGACGGTCTCGCCGGACAGCTCGGGGCAGATCGCCCGGCACAGGAATTTCTCGCCGTCCAAGGTGTGCACGTAGACGCGGATTTCGGTGATGTCGCGGGGGTCGAAGCGGATGGTGACCTGTTCGGCGACGTAGTCGGCCAGGACCGGGTCGATGAAAGCGCAGGGACAGGAAGCGGATCCCATCGGTGTGGATCTTGCGGGGTTTGGCGACCGTGGACAGCAGCAGATCGAGTTGTTCGAGGCTGTCGGGCATGCGCGGGATGAACGCGTCGGCCTCCCAGCGCGCCTGGGGCGAGGTTCGGGTTACGGAGTGCGGACGCAGGTTGTAGACCTCGCGGATGAACCGGCCGATCGCGGCATCCAGCTCGGGCAACGTCAGCTTTGCCTGGCCCTTGCGGTCGGGAGTGCCGCGGGGTGCGTAGCCGGGCAGGTGGGCCAGGCACATCTGGTTGAAGGTCTCCATGACCCGTTCGATCTTGCCGTGACCGTGCGGCTGGCCCTTCCTGGTGAACACCGGGCGGACCTTCAGATCGGCTATCACCTGTTCCAGATGAGCGGAGGTGAAGTCCGGGCCGTGGTCGAGGTGGAACACCTCAGGGATGCCGCACACGTGCCAGTCCGGCTCGCGTTTACGCCAGATCGCGTGCCGGAACGCCAGCGCGGTCGTGAGTGCTGAGGGCGCTTCCAGGTTGACGGCGTAGCCGGCGATGGCGCGGGAGTGGTCGTCCTCGATCAGGGTCAGCCACGGCCTGTCCGGCTTTCCGGAGGCGTCGATCACCCAGATGTCCAGCTCGGTGTGGTCTGCCTGCCAGATCTGGTTCGGCTTGGCCGCTTCACGGCGATGCACCAGGTCATACACCTCCCGGTACCTTTTCGTACCCTCCAGGGCGAGCGTCACCAGCGCCGGGTCCAATTTCCTGACGAGCTCGTACACCGTGGAGTAACTCGGGACCGGCCAGCCGTGCGCGTCTGCGATGCTGGCAGCCTGCCGGTGCACCTTGGTCACGCTTGGGCGGGGCGGTGTGAGCGCCAGCCCCTCGATCAGCAGTCGTAGCTCTTCGGGCATCCGCGGTCGCCCTCGGTCCGAGCGCGGGCGCCGCGCCAGGGCGGCCAAGCCGCCCGCTTGGTAGTCCGAGCGCCAGCGCCGCATCGTGCGCTCCGGGACACCGGCGCCAGCCGAGACCCGTGTCAGTGGCACGCCGTCCTCCAGGTGCGGACGAAGCAGCCGCCACCGATGCATCGCCTGGAGCCGTTGCTGCTCGGTCAGGCCGCTCAGCGATACCGTCGGCCCGTCACGACCCTCCGGCCCGGCTGATCCGCCCGTCTCGCGCGCCGCCACGAATACAACAATCCCCCCCATCAATGATCGTCCGCCACCATCGAGCTGGGCGGCCGCTGCGCCCGGCCGTTCAGGACGCGGCTTTGACCTGATCGAGAGGGCTTGTCCCCCGATCACGTCGGCCGGTCAGCCGCTGCGGTGTGGCCCGGGACGGCCTGGTCAGCTGCCCATGGGACAGGGCATGCCCGCGCCGCCGAACCAGTCGGCCAGGTATTGCTGCATCTGGAACATCTCGGCGTGCTGGCCGTCGCGAACCTTGGCGGCGAACGCGCCGACCGGCTCATGCTGGACGCCTCCGTGCATGAGCAACTGCTGGGACATCATGACCGCCATCATGTGATCCGGATCATGTCCCGCAGGAATGTCTCATCCAGTGCGTCGCCGGACAGCTTGGACAGATCGCGCATCATCGGCCGGTAGTCGATCGCCGGTGAATACCCGCGATACCAGGTGGCCAGCCACTTGTTCATCGTGGCGATCTCGGCGCGTTGCGTGCTGACGATCGAGGCGCCCAAGGCGCGCATCTGGGCCCGGCCCGAGCGCTGCAACTGCTTGGCCGCCGCTACCGCCTCCTGATGGTCGACCATGTGGGTCAGATAGTAGGCCTCGTCGCTGACGTTCACCCCATGCATGGAGCTGGTCGGCTCCATCCTGCCCCAGCCGGTCGGCTCGACGGCCTGCCGCCAGG
>NZ_JBFAMX010000316.1:0-11514 GCF_040659615.1 Nonomuraea sp. NPDC049784 | reverse complement strand
AGTCGCGCAGCGCCCTGCGCACGTCCACCGGCGCGGTGCCCGGCAGAGAGGCGGCCGCCCAGTACGCGTCGACCGCCGCCTGGCGCTCGGCGTGGGTGTTGAGGCGGGCGGCGTCGGTCGTGGTCCACGGCACGATGATCGCGATGGCGAACACCAGCAGGAACATGGCCGACAGCATCGCCCCCGCGTGCGCCGCGGACGGCCCGTTGGGATCGCGGTCCTCTCCGGCCCTCTTGACCTTCCTGAACACCAGCGCGGTGAGCGCCACGGCGCTCACCGCCGCCAAGATCGAGAGCAGGTACGCCACCATGAAGAATCTCCCGAACCTCATCGGATACGCAACGTCACATTACTATCACACAGCGCAATGATGGTGTCAGGCGCGGAAAGGTAAAGTCCCGGGCAAGCACTCCTGGGCGACGCGCCTTACGGCGCCGGCCCGCAGTTGCCGGCGAACGTCACCACCGCCTGCCCGGCTCCAGCCCCCTGGCGAGCAGCGGGATAGCGCTCCTGCTCTTGTACGGCGCGCCGCTCTGTCCCCCACTGGACGGATTGCCGATCATTGACCGGTGCCTCTCACTATCTGTCCAGCCGGATGCTGATATTTCGAAAATGTGGGCCACCATGGCGGGCGTGAATCTCAACGGCCGCAAATTCGTGATGGTGAGCTCGACGGCGAGCGCAGTAGACCAGGACAGCCCTACGGAGTTCCGCTACCAGGAGTCCGACGGAGTGGTGTGGGGAAGTTACTCCGGCGACACCGTGACCCACGGGCATTTCGTGGGCACGCGGGACGGCGAACTGGTGACCATCTCGTACGTGCACGCGCTGAAGGCAGGCGGGACGGCGGCCGGCCAGAGCAGCAGCCGCATCGAGGCGGGGGACGACGGGCTGCTGCGCCTGGTGGAGGAGTTCAGCTTCGACGGCGACGACACGGTCCACGTGAGCGTCTGCCGGGAAGTCGCCTGATCAGTCGTCCTTGCGCAAGGGCGGCGCGGCCCACGCCGGCATCGCTAGTCGTCCTTGCGGAGGGCGGCACGCCCCTCGGCGGCGCCGACGAAGCGCATCTTGCCGAGCGGCACGCCGCCCTGGGCACCCTCCTGGGCGGGCCGACGTGACGTGCGGGACCGGTCCCTGTCGCGGTCGCGGTCGCTGGGCAGCACGTATGGCCGTCTGAGCACCTCGTCCAGGATGAACACCGTCTCCGTCGCCTTGACCGCCGGGATGTTGGCCAGGCGGTCGGTCACCATGGTGTGCACGGCGGCCACGTCCGACACGCGTACCTGGATCATGGCGTCGTGCTGCCCGGTGGTGATCGCGCAGTACTCGACCTCGGGCATCCGGGCCAGCTCCGCCCTGAACTGCTTCCACATCTGCTGTCGCACGGTCACGAAGATCAGCGCGGTGATGCCGAGCCCGGTCCGCACGTGGTCGATCTCGGCGGTGAAGCGCTTGATCGCGCCGTCCGCGCGCAGCGCCTCGAAGCGCGTGTAGGCGTTCGCCCGGGAGATGCCGACCCGCTCGGCCAGCGCGGCGACCGAGATCCTGCCGTTCTCGCGCAGGACCTCGAGGATCTTCATGTGGACCTCGTCCAGCTCGAGACCGATGCCGATCCGTCCAGGCTGACCGCCACCGCTAGCACCATTTCTGGAAATTTCACTCATCATTACCTCATCGACCTTTATATACGTCTCGCTGACCGCGCGGGACCTGGACGTTCTGCCGGACAATCCTCGACATCTTCCTGCCGAACGTCCAATCTTGGAGGACCTACCATGGCGACCCGCTCGCAGACGGCGGCTGTGCTGCTCGCCGGTGCACTCGCCCTCGCCGCCTGCGGAAGCGGCGGCAGTTCCCAGTCCCCCGCCGCGTCCGGCGGTGGCGGCGGCAAGACCCTCGTCATCGACACGTCCTTCGACCTCAAGACGGCCGACCCGGGCCGCACGTACGAGCCGACGGGTCTCATCGTCGGCAAGGCGGTCTACGAGACGCTGCTGACGTTCGACGGCGCGGATGTGACCAAGCCGGTGCCCGCGCTGGCGGAGTCGTACGAGCTGAGCAAGGACGGCAAGACGCTGACGCTCAAGCTCAAGAAGGGCGCCACGTTCGCGGACGGGTCGCCGATCACGGCGGACGACGTGGTGTTCTCGCTCACGCGTGTGCGTGACATGAAGGGCACGCCGTCGTTCCTGCTGGACGGCGTCGACGTGGCCAAGACCGACGACTCGACGATCACGCTGACGTCGAAGGCGGCCAACCCGGCGCTGCCGTACATCCTGCCCAACCCGGCGCTCGGCATCATCAACAGCAAGGTCGCCAAGGAGCACGGCGCCACCACGGACGCCCAGGACAAGGCCGAGCAGTACCTGAACTCGGCCTCCGCCGGCTCGGGGCCGTACGAGATCGAGTCGTTCAACGTGAGCAGCCAGGTGACGCTCAAGGCGAACCCGAAGTACTACGGCACCAAGCCCGCCTACGACAAGGTCGTCATCCGCAACGTCGAGGCCGCCACGCAGAAGCTGAACGTGCAGCGCGGCGACAGCCAGGTCGCGCTGAACCTGTCGGGCGACCAGGTCACCGGCATGCCCGCGACTCTGCAGGTCAAGAAGACCGCCTCGGCGAACGTCATCTTCCTGCTGGCCAACCAGGACTCCGGGGTCAGCAAGACCACGCCGAACGCCAAGTTCGTGGAGGCGGTGCGCAAGGGCGTGGACTACGCGGGCCTGCTGGAGCTGGCCGGCGAGGGCTCGGCCCAGGCGCCGGGCGTCATCCCGTCGCAGCTGCTCGGCGCGCTGCCCGCCGCCGCGGCGGCCAAGCGGGACGTCGAGGGCGCCAAGGCGGCGCTGGCCGCCAGCGGCCTGACGAACCCGACCGTCAAGCTGGAGTACCCGAGCGAGCTGACCGTGAACGGCCTGTCGTTCCAGCCGCTGGCCGAGCGCATCCAGGCCAACCTCAAGGAGGTCGGCATCACGGTGGACCTGCAGCCCGCGCCGGTCACCACGGCCCTGGACAACTACCGCAACGGCAAGGAGGAGCTGGGCCTGTGGTACTGGGGCCCGGACTACCCCGACCCGAGCGACTACCTGGCGTTCCTGCCCGGCAAGACGGTGGGCCTGCGGGCCGGCTGGAAGGCGGGCGCGGCCAAGGACATCGAGACGGCCGGTGACAAGGCCGCCGTGACGATCGGCGACGACGCCCGCAAGGCCGCTTACGAGGACGTGCAGACCAAGCTCAACGCCTCGGGCCCGTTCATCCCGCTGATCCAGCCGAGCCAGAACATCGTGACGGCCGCCTCCGTGACCGGGCTCGAGTACCACCCGGTGTGGACGGTGGACGTCGCCGACCTCGGCGTGAAGTAAGGGAGCCTCGCAGGTGTCCGACATCCCGGGCGGAACCCGCCGGGGCCGGGCGGCGCGGGGCCATCCGCTCGTCCGCTTCCTGATCCGGCGCATCCTGCTCGCCGTGCTCATGGCGTGGGGTATCACGCTCGTCACGTTCGTCCTGACGAACCTCGTCCCCGGCGACCCCGTGGCCGCCAACCTCGGCCAGCGGGCGCTCGGCGATCCGGCGATCGTGGCGCAGTGGCGGACCGAGCACGGGCTCGACAAGCCGCTCTGGCAGCAGTACGTGCTCCACCTCCAGGGGCTGACCCACGGTGACCTGGGCGTCAGCCAGCAGAGCCACCGCCCGGTCAGCCAGGACCTGGCCGAGTTCGTCCCGGCCACGCTGGAGCTGGCCGGGGCGGCGATCCTGGTGTCGCTGCTGCTGGGCGTGGCCTTCGGTGTGGTGGCCGCCCTCCGCAGGGACCGGGCGTCCGACCACGTGCTGCGTCTGCTGAGCCTCATCGGCATCTCCGTGCCGACGTTCTGGCTGGCGCTGGTGGCGTTCTACGTGTTCTTCTACCGCCTGCAGCTCACCCCGGGCAGCGGCCGGGTGGACGCGGCGCTCGGCGGCGCGGCCCCGGCCGTGACCGGGCTGCAGACGGTGGACGCACTGCTGGCGGGCCGGTGGGACGTCTTCACCTCCGCCGTCGGCCACCTCGTCACGCCCGCCCTGGTCCTGGCGATCTACACGATCGGGCTGCTCACGCGCTTCACGCGCTCGGCGGTGCTGGAGGTGCTGGGGCAGGACTACGTGCGCGCCGCCAGGGCCAAGGGGCTGCCCGGCCGGGTGGTCCTGTTCAGGTACGTGCTGCGCTCGGCCCTGGTGCCCGTCATCACCGTGGCGGGCCTGGCGTTCGGCAGCCTGCTGTCCGGCACCGTGCTGGTCGAGGCGATCTTCGCCTGGCCCGGCGTCGGCCAGTACGCGTACAAGAGCGCCACCACCCTCGACCTGCCCGCCGTCATGGGCGTCGGCCTGGTCGTCGGCATCGTCTACCTGGTCATCAACCTGATCGTGGACGTCCTGTACGGCGTCATCGATCCCCGAGTGAGGCTTCAATGATCTTGAAGCGGCTGCCCGAGGCCTGGCGGCAACCCCTGGCTGTGGCCGGTGGCGTGCTGGCCGTGGCGTGGCTGGTCATCGCGCTGGCCGCGCCCGTGCTGGCGCCGCACGACCCCCTTGCCCAGGACTTGCCGCGGCTGGCGGCGCCGGGTCCCGGTCACTGGTTCGGCACCGACCAGCTCGGCCGCGACATCCTCAGCCGCGTCATGTACGGGGCGCGGGTGTCGATCCCGTTGACGTTGCTGCTGGTCGTGCTGTCGGTGCTGATCGGCGGGCTGCTCGGCGCGTGCGCCGGCTACTTCGGCAGGTGGGTCGACGAGACGATCATGCGGGTGGCGGACCTGGTGTTCGCGTTCCCGACCGTGATCCTGGCCATGGTGGTGGCCGCGGCGCTGGGCGCCAGCCTCACCAACGCCGTGCTGGCCGTGCTGGTGGTGGCCTGGCCCGCGTACGCGCGGGTCACGCGCGGGCTGGTGCTGGGGGTGCGGGAGCGGGAGTTCGTGCTGAGCGGCCGGCTTCTGGGCTTCTCGGTGTGGCGGTCGCTGCGGGTGGACGTGCTGCCGAACGTGACCGGCCCCATCCTCGTCCTGGCCACCCTGGACATCGGCACCGCCCTGCTCCTGCTGTCGGGGCTGTCGTTCCTCGGCCTCGGGGCCAAGCCGCCGTCTCCCGAGTGGGGGGCGATGGTGGCCTCGGGGGTGGAGGTGTTCGACAGCTGGTGGGTGGCGACGTTCCCGGGGCTGGCGATCCTGACCGTGGTGCTGGCGTTCAACTTCCTGGGCGACACGCTGCGGGACGCGCTCGACCCCCGTACGGCCCGCGCGATCAAGGAGCGTGCCCTATGACGACGCTGAGCATCACCGGGCTGAAGGTGACGATCGGCGGCAAGGAGATCCTGCGCGGCGTCGACCTCACGCTCGAGCCGGGCCGCGTGCACGGGCTGGCCGGGGAGAGCGGCTCGGGCAAGACCATGACCGGCCTGGCCGTGCTGGGCCTGCTGCCGCACGGCGCCCGGGTGTCGGGCGCGATCCGGCTCGGCGAGCGCGACCTGCTCGCGCTGCCGCCCAAGGAGCTGAACCGGGTGCGCGGCGGCGAGGTCGCCATGGTCTTCCAGGACCCCGCGACGAGCCTGCACCCGATGCTGACGATCGGCAAACAGCTCACCGAGCACATGCGGCACCACCTGGGGCTGGGCAAGGGCGAGGCGCGGGCCCGGGCGGTCGAGCTGCTGGGCAAGGTGCGGATCCCGGGGGCCGAGGAGGCGTACGGACGTTATCCGCACCAGTTCTCCGGCGGCATGCGGCAGCGCATCGCCATCGCCATCGCGCTGGCCTGCTCCCCCAAGGTGCTGATCGCCGACGAGCCGACCACCGCGCTGGACGTGACCGTGCAGGCAGGCGTGCTGCGGCTGCTGCGCGGGCTCTGCGACGAACTGGGGCTGGCCGTGCTGCTGGTCACGCACGACCTCGGGGTGATGTCGGCGGTGGCTGACGAGGTGAGCGTGATGAAGGACGGGCTGGTCGTGGAGTCGGGCCCGCGTGAGCGGGTGCTGCGGGAGCCCGAGCACGCCTACACCCGCTCCCTGCTGGACTCCCTGCCCGACGCGGAGGCACGATGACCCTGCTATCCATCGACGACCTGGTCGTCGAGCACCGCTCCCCCGGCCGTCCCGCCGTGCGGGCCGTGGCGGGGGCCAGCCTGGCGGTCAACCCCGGCGAGGTCGTCGGCCTGGTCGGCGAGTCCGGGTGCGGCAAGTCGACGCTCGCCCGCGCCGTCTGCGGCCTGAACCCGATCACCGCCGGCTCGATCGCGTTCGACGGGGAGCCGGTCACTCCGCTCGGCCTGCGGCGCAGGAAGCTGACCGGGATCCAGATGGTGTTCCAGGATCCGTACGCGTCGCTCAACCCCCGGCGGCGGGTCGGCGGCCAGATCGCCGACGGCCTGCGTACCTCGAACGACACCGCCACGTCCCCCGCCGACCTGCTGGAACGCGTCGGCCTGCCGCGGGACTTCGCCGGACGGCATCCGCACGAGTTCTCCGGCGGGCAGCGGCAGCGCATCGCCATCGCCCGTGCCCTGGCCGCGCGGCCGCGGCTGCTGATCGGGGACGAGCCCATCTCGGCGCTGGACGCCTCAGCACAGTCGCAGGTGGCCAGGCTGATGCGGGACCTGGCCGTGGATTCGGGCGCGGGGCTGCTGTTCATCAGCCACGACCTGTCCGTGGTGCGGCTGATCGCCGACCGGATCGCCGTCATGTATCTCGGCAAGATCGTCGAGGTGGGCGACACGGCCGAGGTGTGGGCCGATCCCAGGCACCCGTACACGAAGGCCCTGCTGCAGGCCATCCCCAAGCCGGACGGGATGGGCGTGCTGCCCGCGGAGCTGCCCGGCGACGTGCCCGATCCGGCCAATCCACCGGGAGGGTGCAGGTTCAGCCCGCGGTGCCCGTTCGTGATGGACGTGTGCCGCGAGAAGGAGCCGGAGTTCGGGCCGGTCGCCTGCTGGCTGCACGAGCCGAAGTGACGCCCGCGCCGCACGACACACCCGCGCCTGAGACGGCTACGGCGCGGGTGGCGGCGGTGCGGGCGGCCATGGACGAGGCCGAGGTGGACGCGCTGGTGTTGCGCTCCTCGCCGGACTCCCGGTTCCTGGGGGGCGGCGAGGGCGCGTTTCTCGTGGTGACGCGGCACGTCGTCGCCGAGACCGCCGATCCGGCCGGGGTGCTGCCGGACGGGGCGCGGCGGGTCGGGGTGGATCCGGAGATGCCGGTGCGCGAGCTGTTCGGGCTGGCGATCGAGGCCGAGCTCGTGCCCGCGTCCTCCGTGCTGTGGCCGTTGCGGCTGCGGAAGGAGCCGTACGAGATCGAGGCCGTCCGGGGCGCGGTGGCGGCCGCCGAAGGGGTGCTGGGGCAGGCACGGGAGCTGGCCTGGTTCGGGGCGACCGAGCAGGCGATGGCACACCGGCTGCGGGTGTTGCTGGCCGAGTCGGGGTGCGAGGAACTGCTGTCGCTGCGGGTGGCGGCGGGCGAGCACTCGGCGCGGCCCGCGCACGTGCCCGGGGAGCGCGTGATCAACCCCGGGGACGCGCTGGCGGTGTCGGTGTGCGGCCGGTGGGGCGGCTACTGCGCCGAGGTGGCCAGGGTGTTCGTGGTGGCGGAGCCGCCGGAGGACTTCGAGGCCATGTACTCGGTGGTGCTGGCCGCCCACCGGGCCGGGCTCGCCGCCATGCGGGCCGGCGGTCCGGTCGGTGAGGTGGCCAGGGCCGTCGGCGAGGTGATCGACGGGAGCGGGTACGGGCACTTCGCGGCGGCGCACGTGGGCCGGGGAGTCGGGCTGGGGCACGACGAGGGGCCGTGGCCCGGCGAGGACGCCGTCTTCGCGCCGGGGATGACGTTCTGCCTCGAACCGGCCATCTACGTGCCCGACCTGTTCGGGGCGCGGGTGGCGGACGTGGCGGTCTGCACGGACGAAGGGCCGCTCCCGCTGGGCGCGTACCCGCACACGCTGCAGGTGCTGGAGCGCTGACTCCCTCGGCCGGGCCACCGCTCCCGCTTCCGTCCGGCGCGGGTTGAGGTCCTTCCGGGAAAGGTGGGGCGCGCCTCGGAGGCGGCCATCACCCGGCTCGGCCGCGCCCCGGCGGCTGGCGGGTGAACACGCATGGGACAGGTGCGCCGGTGAGCGGGGTCGGGAGCGGCAGGGCGGTGAGCACGGAGTGTGAGCGTTCGATTACGCTGGTTGCGGCGATCACCGGGGGGCGTCGTGGACCAGTTCGTGCTGCTCATGCTCGTGCTGCTGGGCGCGCTCGTCACGGTCCCGGTCGGCGAGCGGCTGGGGCTGCCGTCGCCCGTGCTGATGACGCTGCTCGGCATCGTGCTGGCCGTGCTCCCGTTCGTGCCCAACGTGGACATCCCGCCCGGCATCGTCCTGCCCCTCCTGCTCCCGCCGCTGCTCTACGCGGCCGTGCGGCGCACGTCGTGGCGGCAGTTCGCGGCCAACTGGCAGCCGATCTTCCTGCTGGCCGTGGCGCTGGTGTTCGTGACGACGGCGGCCGTGGCGGCGACGGCGCACGTGCTCGTGCCAGGGCTGCCGCTGGCGGCGGCCGTCGCTCTGGGCGCACTGGTGGCGCCGCCCGACCCGGTCGCGGCCACGGCGGTGGCGGGGCGGCTCGGGCTGCCCAGGCGCATGGTGTCGGTGCTCGAAGGTGAGGGGCTGTTCAACGACGTCACCGCGATCGTGCTGTACCACGTCGCCATCGCGGCAGTCGTCACCGGCTCCTTCTCGTGGCCGGGCGCGCTGGCGGAGTTCGTGCTGTCGGCGGTGGTGGCCGTGCTGGTCGGGCTGGCGCTCGGGTGGCTCGGCGGGAAGCTGATGGCGCTGCTGGGCGACGCCATGCTGCAGGTGGGGCTGTCGCTGCTGGTGCCGTTCGCGAGCTACGCGCTGGCCGACGCGCTGCGCGGATCGGGCGTGCTGGCCGTGCTGACCACCGCGTTCTACCTGAGCGATCGCATGGCGGACGCGGACGACGTGTTCGGCAGGCTCGCGGGGGCGACGTTCTGGCAGGTGGTCGACACGCTCGTGACGGGGGTCGCATTCGGGCTGATCGGGCTGGAACTGCACGCCGTGTTCGGCACCGTCCACGGGCGGCTGGTGCCCCTGCTCGGCTGGAGCGCCGCCGTGGTGGGGATCGTGCTCCTCGTACGGCTCCTCTGGCTGCTCCCGGCGGCCTGGCTGGCGCGGCGGGCCGCGCGCGAGGACACCGAGATCCCGCTGAGCTGGCGCGAGACGATGGTCATGTGGTGGGCGGGCATGCGCGGCGTGGCGACGGTGGCGCTCGCGCTGGCCATCCCCCTGCGCCTCGACAACGGGGCGCCGTTCCCCGAGCGGGCGGTGATCGTGTTCATCGCGTTCGCCGTCGTCCTGGCCACGCTCGTCGTCCAGGGCCTGACGCTGCCCTGGATCGTGACGCGGCTCGGGGTCAAGGCGGACCTGGCGGCCGAGCGGGAGCTGGAGAAGGCGCTGGCCGTCCGGGCGGGCAACGCGGCCAGGCGGCGGCTGCGGGAGATCTACGAGGCCGAGGACCTCCCCGACGACGTGGTGGAGGTGCTGAGCGGGCGCATAGTGGACCTCGGGCTGCGGATCAGCCCGGAGGTGGCCGACGAGGAACGGCGGGAGGCGTTCGAGCAGCGGGCCAAGCGGGTCAGAATGGTACGGCGGGTGCAGCGCGAGATGTTGTCGGCCGCCAGACAGGCGATCCTGGACGCCCGACGGGACCCGAACGCCGATCCGGTGGTGGTCTCACGGGTGCTGCGCGAGCTGGACACCCGCAGCCTGCGCTAGACGGACTCGGCCAGCCTGCGGGCCTCGTCCGCCCAGCCCATCAGGAACATCAGCGCCTTGCCCCGCTCTCTGTAGCGCCGGGCCGCGTCCACGGGCCTGGCGCCGCCGTAGTCGAGCTGCGCGCTCCCCGCTCCGGCGAGCATCAGGGGCGTCAGGAAGTCGTACTTGACCGCCGAGGCGCACACCGCCAGCCGTACCAGCCGCTCGTCTCCGCGCCACCCCGACTCGCGCAGCCCCCGCAGGTAAGCGCCGTAGACGGCGGTGTCCAGGCCGGGCAGCAGGTCGGCGGGCAGGAACAGGTCGAACACGCTGTCCGGGATGTGGTTGCCGACGTCCTCGCCCAGCGCGCCGTCGCCGGCGAACGCCCAATCCACCAGCACGCTCTCCCCGTCCCGGTCGATCACGTTGCTCGGCCACACGTCGAGGTGGCACAGCGCCCTCGGCAGCGACTCCAGCACGGCCAGGAACTCCTCCCGGTCGCCGTGCAGCCGCACCAGCTCACCGCGCAGCCCGGACGGGAAGTTCTCGCTGATGAGGGGGTGCCGCCAGGCCGCGTCGTCCTCCAGCAGCTCGTACGGAACCGGCTTCGACCCCACGTAGTCGCGCAGGAACGACCGGCTCAGCCACGGCCGCTCCACCTCGCCCGCCGCCCCCTGGGCCAGGCCGAGCTGGTGGCCGAAGAGCGCGTGGCGCTCGACGTCCCAGGCGGTGCCAGGCTGTCCCGCCACGTCCTCGGTCCACAGCGCCAGGTCGCCGTCGTCCCGCTCGACCAGCTCCAGCAGCTTCGGCGCGGTCACCCCCGAGCCCGCCCACAGCCCCGGCAGGCCGTCGGCGTAGACGTCGGCCTCCCTGCGCCAGTAGTTCCAGTGGCGCGGGTCGCCGGAGTGCCCCCAGCCCTCGCCGCCCTCCTTCCGCCGGGTCAGCACCTTGAGCACGGCCGACCTCGAACCCCTGCGCACCCGCCAGATGCCGCCCGTGACCGCGTTCTTGGGGTTGTGCGTGAGCGGCTCGACCACCGCGTCAACGCCGCCGAGCACACGCGCGATCTCATCTTCCACTCGCGCAACTTTAAACCTGTGACACGGCCCCTCAGCCTCCCGGATGCCGCGGGCACCGCGCCATCGCATACTGTCGCGAGTGAGCGTCCGGCAGGAGGAGGGACAGGTTGGCCGAGGTCAGGGAGCTGCATGAGATCGCGGAGTTCGAGCGGGTCAGCGCGCTGTTCGACGTCATCTGGCACTTCGGGCCCGCCAGCCCGCCCGTCACGATCGAGTTGATGCGGGCGATCTCGCACGCGGGCGGCTACGTGGCGGGCGCGTTCGACGGCGACCGGCTCGTCGGCGGCTCGGTCGGGTTCCTCGCGGCGGGCAGCGCGCTGCACTCCCATGTCACCGGCACGGCGGCGGGGCGCGGCATCGGGTTGGAACTCAAGCTGCACCAGCGCCGCTGGGCGCTGGAGCGCGGCCTGGAGCGGATCACGTGGACCTACGATCCGCTGGTGCGCCACAACGCCCACTTCAACCTGGCCAAGCTGGGCGCCCGCCCGACTGAGTATCTGCCCTGCTTCTACGGGGTCATGGAAGACGCGATCAACCACGGCGACGAGTCCGACCGCCTGCTCGCCGTCTGGTCGCTCTCGGACCCGCACGTGGAGGCGCTGGCGCGGCGGGAGCCGTACCCGATGCCGGTGCCGGACGGCGCGGTGGTCGCGCTCGCCGACGAGGACGGGCGGCCG
>NZ_JBFAMX010000315.1:0-11519 GCF_040659615.1 Nonomuraea sp. NPDC049784 | reverse complement strand
GCCATCGCCGCCGCCCGCGACCGCACCTGAACCGCGTGCTGGACGGCGGCCCGCTCGAGGCACCTCCAGAGGCCGCTACGGCTCCTGGAGGCCGCTTAGCAGGCTCCCCGGCTCATCGGGCGCGACCGAGGACCACAGCGGGTCCCAGGGCGCAGCGGAGGCGCGCCCACGTGATCGTGCAGGCGGACGTCGGTGGTGGTACTGGCGGGAATAAAGAGACCCATGGAACCAAAGTGATCGATGTGGCGTCAAACAGTGCGTGCATGCACCCAACCGGCCCAAGCACGCTCGGGGGGACGGCCGGTTGGCCGAGCTCGACCTCCTGCGTTTCCTCGCCGCCCTGGCCGTCGTCGCCTTCCACTATCTGGTCGCGTACGCATCCGTCTGGGGAGACCGGCCCGCCGAGCTGTTCCCGGCGCTGGCGCCCATCGCGGGACTGGGCATCCTCGGTGTCGAGTTGTTCTTCATCATCAGCGGGTTCGTCATCCTCATGACCGTCTGGGGGCGCGGGCTCGGCGGGTTCGCCCGGTCCCGGTTCGTCCGCCTCTACCCCGCGTACTGGCTCAGCCTCGGCGCCGTCGCGGCCCTCTACGGGCTCACCGGCGCCAAGGCGCTCGACCCAAAACTTTCACCAGGCGAATACCTGCTGAACGCCACCATGTTCCAGCGGTTGTTCAAGATCACCGACGCCAGCGGCGTCTACTGGTCACTCTGGGCAGAACTCCGCTTCTACCTGCTGATGGCCATCCTCGTGATCATCGGGGTCACGTACGGGCGCGTGCTCGCGTTCACCGGCCTCTGGCTGGCCGCCGCCCTCGGCCTCAAGGTGCTCGCGGAGACCGGGCTGTTCGACAACGAGGTCGTCCGCGAGATCGTCATGCCCGACTACGCGCCCTACTTCGCCGCCGGCATGGCCCTGTATCTCATACACAAGCACGGCAACGCCTGGCTGCCCTGGCTCTACGTCGCCGCCGGATACGGCATGTCGATCCACTCCGCACTCGGCCGGGTCCACCGGCGCATCGAGGGCGCCGGGTTCAAGAACATGCCCGTCACCGACGCCAGCGTCATCATCACCATCACGTTGATCTTCGTTCTGATGTCGCTCGTCGCGCTCGGACTGCTCCGGCTCAAACCGTCCAGAACGCTCACCGCGCTCGGTGGCACGACATACCCGCTTTACCTCCTCCATAGCGTCCTCGCGGTGGCCCTCATCCCCCTGCTCACCGGGCACCTGCCCCCCTGGGCCACCGCCACGGTGACCGTCGTGGCGGCCGTACTGCTGTCGTATCTCGTGTACTCCTTTGCCGAACGGCCCATCCAGCGGCTACTCAAGCCCCGCAGATCCACCCAAACCCCATCAGCTCCCGCCGTACAGGTGGAAAAGGCGTCGGTGCCATAACTCTGTGGCCCTGGGGCACTGTGAAGGGCATAGGCTCGGGCATATAAACGGCGGATAGACAGACCCGGACGAACAGAGGGTGTTGCATGACGGTGCGTCGGGTGATGGGTATCGAGACCGAGTACGGCATCTCCGTACCCGGCCAGCCAGGCGCCAACGCGATGGTGACCTCCTCACAGGTCGTGAACGCATACCTGGCTGCCTCGGCGGCCCGCGCGCGCAGGGCACGGTGGGACTTCGAGGAAGAGAACCCACTCCGCGACGCGCGTGGCTTCGACCTGGCCAGAGAGGTCGCCGACCCCACCCAGCTCACCGACGAGGACCTCGGCCTCGCCAACGTCATCCTCACCAACGGCGCCAGGCTCTACGTCGACCACGCCCACCCCGAATACAGCTCGCCCGAATGCACCAACCCCCGGGCAGCCGTCATCTGGGACAAAGCGGGCGAGCGAGTCATGTACGACGCCGCCACACGCGCCTCCGCCATCCCCTCCAACGCGCCCATCCAGCTCTACAAGAACAACACCGACGCCAAGGGCGCCTCCTACGGCTGCCACGAGAACTACCTCATGCGGCGCGCCACCCCCTTCGCCGACATCGTCAGGCACCTCACCCCCTTCTTCGTCTCCCGGCAGGTCGTCGTCGGCGCCGGCAAGGTCGGCATCGGCCAGGACTCGCGCAGCGAGGGCTTCCAGATCAGCCAGCGCGCCGACTTCTTCGAAGTCGAAGTAGGCCTCGAGACCACGCTCAAACGGCCCATCATCAACACGCGGGACGAGCCGCACGCCGACCCCGAGAAGTACCGGCGGCTCCACGTGATCATCGGCGACGCCAACATGTCGGAAATCTCGACATACCTGAAGCTGGGCTCCACCGCCCTCGTCCTCGCCATGATCGAAGAGGGCTTCCTCACCCGCGACCTCGCCGTCGAAAACCCCGTACAAGCCCTCAGAGCCGTCTCCCACGACCCCACCTGCCGCTACGAGATCCCCATGCGCGACGGCCGCAAGCTCACCGCCGTCCAGCTCCAGATGGAATACCTCGAACAAGCCCGCAAATACGTCGAAGAACGCGGCACCGCCCAGGACGAGATGAACAAAGACATCCTCGACCGCTGGGAATCCGTGCTCACCCGCCTCGCCGAAGACCCCATGCAGCTCTCCCACGAGCTCGACTGGGTCGCCAAACTCGAACTCCTCGAGGGCTACCGCACCCGCGACGGCCTCGCCTGGTCCCACCCCCGGCTCCAACTCGTCGACCTGCAATACTCCGACATCCGGCCCGACCGCGGCCTCTACAACCGCCTCGTCGCCCGCGGACGCATGCAGCGCCTCGTCACCGAAGACGAAGTCCAGCGCGCCGTCGAAAACCCGCCCAGCGACACCCGCGCTTACTTCCGCGGCCGCTGCCTGCGCCAATACAGCGAATCCGTAGCCGCCGCCTCCTGGGACTCCGTCATCTTCGACATCCCCGGCCGCGAATCCCTGCAGCGAGTGCCGACACTGGAGCCCCTACGCGGCACCAAAGCCCACGTCGGCGAACTCTTCGACCGCTGCCGCACCGCCGCCGACCTCGTCGCCGCCCTCACCGGCGGCGACTGATCCCGGCCGTCACCGGCGCGGACTGATCCCCGCCGTCACAACAGACCCACACCCAGCGTCAGCGTGCTCACCCCCAGGCACGCCCCACCCGCCACCGTCAACCAGATCAGCCTGCTCGGCTTCGTGTCACTCGGCCGCACCACCGACAGGAAGAAACCCAGCGGCATCAGAATCGGCGCGGCCACGATCAACGCCCGCGTCAGAGCCTTCACGCCGTCCGACAGGCTCGCCTGGTCCACGTAGAGCATCGCCACCAGGGCGAACAGCACCAGCACGCCCGCATGGGCATGCCCCGCGCGCCACAGGCCCCGCCGGACGGGGTTGTCCAGGTAGCCGGGAACGTTCCGCATCAGGAACTTCAGCAGCGTGACGCCGCCGAAGGCCACACCCGGGACTGTGATGAGAAGCACACCTGCCGTGCTCAGGGACTGGGGGGACATCCGAACCTCCTTGTCGTACGGGGTTCCAGTATTGGATAGTTTGGCTATCTAGTCAAGACGACAAGATCACTGGGCGATCGGCGCGAAATGTCCGCCGGTTCGGGGAAGATATGCGGTAGAGGCAAGTCCCCCACGCGGAGGTAGGACATGGCAACGAAGGACACCGGCGGCCAGAAGCAGACCGGGCGGCGCGAGAGCGAAGTCGAGGAGACTGAGGCCTCGGCGGCGCCGGACGTGCAGGAGCGGCAGGAGAAGCTCACTGACGATGTCGACGCGATTCTGGACGAAATAGACGAAGTTCTCGAAGAGAACGCAGAGGAGTTCGTGCGCTCTTACGTACAAAAAGGCGGAGAATAGGGCAAAACGGACATCTAAAAGGGGGTAAATCGGGTGGAAACGCCGGACGAGATGAAGCGATGCCCGGACTGCGGCGAGACCAAGCTACTCGCCGAGTTCGGGCTCAATAAGCGCATGGCCGATGGGCTGGCGCGGTATTGCAAGATCTGCTTTCGACGGCGCTCCACTCAGAGCTATGTGGCCGGAGTTCGTGATCCTTCCGGAGCAGCGTCCGTCCGGTGAGGTCGCGCCGACGCGGACATATCACCTTACGCAGCGGTATCAGGTGCGGCATGAAGACGTCGAGCGGATGATCTCGACTCAGCACGGTTTGTGTGTGGTGTGCTGGGATCGGCCGCCGGAGCATGTGGATCATTGTCACCGCACGGGTGATGTTCGATATGCGCTGTGTTTGCCGTGCAACTCGGGGATCGGTCAGTTCAGGGATGACCCCGGAGTGGTTCGGCGGGCGCTTTCGTATATCGAGGCGACCGTTGAGGAATACGACGAGGTCGAGGTTTCCGAGGAGGAGTTGCAGGACTTGATCCGGGCCGAGGAGGAGCTTCGGGCGGACTTCTATTCCAGGGCGTCCAGGGTGGGCTGATCGTCCGCTGGTGGGAGGGTGTAGTCGACGGCGACGCCCAGGAGGCGGACGGGGCGGTTGAGGTCGAAGCGGTCGAGGATGGTGAGGGCCGCCTGTTCGATGGTGGCCGGGTCCGTGGTGGGTGTGGGGAGTTTTGACTGGCGGGTGCGGGTCAGGAACGGGGTGAAGCGGACCTTGACCGATACCCGGGCGATCTCGCGGCCGGCTTCGATGGCGTCGTGGGCTACTTGGGTGGCGAGGGTGGCCACGTGGTGGGTTATGTCGGTCTTGTCGGTGAGGTCGTGCTGGAAGGTGGTTTCGCGGCTGTGGCCGCGGGCGATCCAGGGTGTGGTGACGACTTCGGCTTCGCCTTTGCCGAGGGCGAGGTAGCGGTACCAGGGGCCGTTGGTGGGGCCGAAGTGGCGGGCCAGGTGGGCGGGGTCGGCGGCGGCGAGCTGGGCGACTGTGTGGAGGCCGAGGCCGGCGAGTTTCTTGGCGGTTTTGGCGCCGATGCCCCAGAGGGCGTCGGTGGGCCGGTCGTTCATGGTCTCGGCCCAGTTGTCGCTGGTGAGGCGGTGGATTCCGGCGGGTTTGGCGAGGCCGGAGGCGAGTTTGGCCTGGTGTTTGTTGTCGCCGATGCCGACGGAGCAGGACAGCTGGGTGCGGGCGCGTACGGCTTGCTGGATGGCGGCGGCGAGGGTTTCGGGGTCGTCGGTGGTGGCGCCGACGAAGGCTTCGTCCCAGCCCCATATTTCGACGAGGACGGGGAATTCGCGGAGGGCGGCCATGACGCGTGCGGAGGCGGCTTCGTAGGCGGGTGGGTCGCTGGGCAGGAAGATCGCGTCGGGGCAGCGTTTGAGTGCGGTGCGGAGCGGCATGCCGGAGTGGATGCCGTATTCGCGGGCTTCGTAGGTGGCGGTGGCGGCGACGGTGCGGGGTTGGGTGGGGTCTCCTGAGCCGCCGACGATGACGGGTTTGCCGCGGAGCTCGGGGTGGCGGAGGAGCTCGACGGCGGCGATGAACTGGTCGAGGTCGACGTGGAGGATCCAGTCCCTCATGGTCCTAAGTATGTCGTGAGGTGGTGTGCAGTTCGTCGTCGCGGTAGATGAGGGCGCGGAGCGGTAGGGCCCAGGCGGGGGTGCCGATGGGGGGTTCGTCGCCTTCGGGAACGACGGCTTGGATGAGGGCGTCGGGGGATTCGAGCGTGACGAGGGTGTGGGTGCCGAGGTTCTCCAGGACGGAGACGGTGCCGGGGAAGGCGTCGGGGCGTTGGGTGCGGGTCAGGTGCATGTATTCGGGGCGGACGCCGTACGTGATGGTGTCGTCTGGGGTGAGGCCGGGTGGGGCGGGGAGGGTGGCGCCGGCCACGTGGAGGCCTTCGGTGGTGGCGTGGGCGGGGAGGAGGTTCATGGGGGTGGAGCCGATGAAGGAGGCGACGAATGTGGTGGCGGGGCGGTGGAAGATCTCGGTGGGGGTGCCGATCTGGATCATGCGGCCGTGGGACATGACGGCGACGCGGTCGGCGAGTGCGAGGGCTTCGGCCTGGTCGTGGGTGACGAAGACGGTGGTGACGGCGAGGTCGCGCTGGAGGCGTTTGAGGAAGGTGCGGGCTTCGAGCCGGAGGCGGGCGTCGAGGTTGGACAGGGGTTCGTCGAAGAGGAAGGCGGTGGGGTGGCAGGCGATGGCGCGGGCGAGGGCGACGCGTTGCTGCTGGCCGCCGGAGAGTTTGGAGGGGCGGCGGTGGAGGAGTTCGGTGAGGCTGAGGCGGGAGGCGACTTCGGCGGCTTTGGCGGTGCGCTGGTTGCGGGGGATCTTTTTGATGCGGAGGGGGTAGGCGATGTTGGCCGTGACGTCCATGTGGGGGAAGATCGCGTAGTCCTGGAAGACCATGGCGACGTCGCGGGAGCCTGGTGGGAGCTGGGTGACGTCTTTGTCGTTGATGTGGATGTTTCCTGATGTGGGCGTTTCGAGGCCGGCGATGGCGCGTAGCAGGGTGGTCTTGCCGCAGCCGGACGGGCCGAGCAGGGCGAAGAACTCGCCGTCGTTGACGGTGAGGTCGATGCCGTCGAGGGCGTGTACTCCGCCGGGGAAGACTTTTGTCAGGCCGTGCAGGGATATCACCGCTTGATCCCTCCGTGGAAGCGGAAGCCGTACCGCTGGGAGACGAACAGGTACATCGCGACCACGGGCAGTGAGTACAGCAGCGAGAAGGTGGAGATGAGGTCCAGTTTGGGTGCGCCGCCCTCGGTGTAGAGGGTGTAGAGGATGACCGAGCCGGGCGCTTTGTCGGGGTCGCGCAGCAGGATGAACTGGAACAGGAATCCGCCCCACACGCTGGCCAGCGCCCATACGGCGATGGTGGCCAGGCCGGGCCGTACGAGGGGGATCGCGATGTGGCGCAGGATCTGCAGGGGTGAGGCGCCGAAGACGCGGGCGGACTCCTCGTACGAGGTGGGCGTCTCGTCCATGAAGTCCTTCAGGATGAAGATCGCGGCGGGGAGCAGACCGCCGGAGACGACGAGGATGACGCCGAGGTGGGTGTCGATGAGGTCGAGCCTGGTGGCCAGCTCGAAGATGGGCACCATGGCGGCGGTGCCGGTGACGACCGACGACAGCAGCAGGAGCAGGTAGAGCAGCACGTCGCGGCCCGGCACGCGGACGCGGGACAGGGCGTAGGCGGCCAGCGCGGCGAGCACGACGACGAGCGCGGCCGCGCCGCCTCCCTGGATGAGGGAGTTGCGGATGGAGCCGAGCGCGTACGGGTTTTCGAGGATGGCGGAGAAGTTGCGCAGCGTGAACTCGGGGATGGACGTGGTGATCGACGGGGTGTCGTCGAAGGGGGCGCTGGCCAGCCAGAGCATGGGGAGCGTGAAGAAGGCGAGCACGACGGCGATGAAGACGGTGGACGCGAGCCTGCCGAGGGTGTGGCGGATCATGCGTGCGGCCCCAGACTGGAGACGTCCTGCCGGCCGCGCAGCAGCCGCAGGTAGGCCAGCGCGAACACGAGGTTGACCAGCAGGATGAGGAACGAGATGGCCGCTCCGACGCCGAGCTGGCCGTCCCGGAGGGCGACGCGGTAGACGTACACGGGCAGGATCTCCGATCGCCCCTCGGGGCCGCCGCCGGTGAGGACGAACGGTGTGAAGTCGTTGAACGTCCACAGGCTGATCAGCAGCAGGTTCGTCAGGACGTGGCGTCTGATGCGGGGGAAGACCACGTCGCGCAGCTGCTGCGGCACGCTCGCCCCGGCCAGCCGGGCGGTCTCCAGGTGGGAGGGCGGCACGTTCTCCAGCGCCGCCGCGTAGAGCATCATGGAGAACGCGGTGCCGCGCCAGACGTTGAAGACGATGATCGACAGCAGCGGGTAGTCCAGCAGCCAGGCGAAGCCGGGCGTGTGCAGCAGGGCGTTCAGGGTGCCGTCGTCGCGGTCGAGCAGCGCGAACCACAGGAACCCGACGACCGTGCTGGGCAGGATCCACGACAGCAGTACGACGCCCTCGACGATCCTGCGCAGGGGGCCGGTGCGGCTGCGCAGGATCCAGGCGAGTGTGAAGCCGAGCCCGGCCTGGCCGGTGATCGCCGAGCCGCCCACGTACAGGAGCGTGAGCCAGAGCGAGGTGAGGAAGCGCGGGTCGGTGAGGGCGCCGGTGTAGTTGCCGAGGCCGACGATCTGTGGGTTGGCGGCGGCCAGGCCGGTGAGGCGGTAGTCAGTGAGGCCGAGGTAGATCGTCCAGAGCGCGGGGAAGATCAGGAAGACGGCGATGAGGACGAGGGCGGGCAGGACGAACGCGACCGCCCTGCCCTTGCCGAGTCCCGCGGCGTCAGTGCTCACTGCGATCCTCCGGATCGCGCTTCGGTCGCTGGAGTCCTGTGTCTTCCCTCGTCTCTTCGGTCGCTTCGCTCCCTGCGTTCCTCAGTCCAGACACAGGCGCTCCCTCAGGGCTCATGGCGATCCTTCGCGCTCACCCGCCGACGTTGGCCGCGCCACCGACGATTCCCTCGAGCTTCGCCTGGTAGGCGGCGGCCGCCTCGTCGGGGCTCTTGCCGCTGACCACGGCGGCGGTGGCCTCCTGCAACGCGACCGACACCTGCGGGTAGACGGCCAGGCCGGGACGGTAGGCGGTGATGGGCAGTACCTCGTCGGCGACGAACTTGAGCATCGGGTCGGCGGTGAGCACCTCGTCGTTGACGTCGGTGCGCGAGCTGATGCGCGCCTGCCCGGCCAGTTGTGACTTCGTCGCCGCCGCCGAGTGCATGAAGGCGAGCAGGTCCCAGGCGAGCTTGGGGTTCTTGGAGTACGGGTTGAGCACGCGGACGGCGCCGCCGGACATGCTGACGAAGTCCTGGCCGCGGATGCCGCCGCCGGGCTGCTTCGCGGGGATCTTGGCGTAGCCGACGACCTGGTCGCGGTCCTTCATGGGCGCGACGCCCGCCTGGGGTTCGACGACGGAGCGCCAGAAGTAGTCGCTCTCGGCCAGGATGCCGATCTTTCCGGCGGCGAACTGGGCGAAGGACTTGTCGCGGCCCTTGGCCTCCTGCTGCAGCTTGGGGTCGCCGAGGCCGCTGCCGCCGTAGATCTGCCGGTAGAAGCCGAGCACGTCCTTGAGCGACTGGGACGCGCCGGTCCACTTGCCGCCCGTGTAGATCTCGGATCCGGCGCCGGTGAGCAGGGGGAGCACGCCCTGCATGGTCGTGGCCTCACCCATGGCGGTGCCCGCGTTGATCTGGATCGGGGTGGGCACGCCGGCGGCCTTGAGCCTGGTGCCGGCGTCGATGATCTCCTGCCAGCTCTTGGGCTGCCACGTCTCGGGCAGGCCGGCCTTCTTGAACAGGGTCTTGTTGTAGAACAGGACGCGGCCGTCGGTGCCCTGCGGCAGGCCGTACTTCTTGCCGTCGAAGACGCCGAGGCCCTGCACGGCCTGCGGGATCCGCGACCAGCCCTCCCACTGCTCGACGGTCGCGCCGCCGACCTCGGAAAGCGGCTTGATGTAGCCGGCCTGGGCGAACTCGCCGACCCAGATGCCGTCCAGGTCGATGACGTCGGCGCCGGCCTTCGACTTGAGGTCGAGCGCGATCTTGGTCTTGTACTGCTCGTCGTCGACGCCGCTGGGCTGGAACAGCACCTTGACGTTGGGGTGGGTCTTCTCGAACTCGGGGATCACCCACTGCTTGATCCAGTCGGCCGACTCGGAGTTCTTGCCGCCGGAGATGGAGTTGGCCGCGATCGTCAGGGAGAGGCTGCCCCCGCTGGTCTCCGTGCCGCCGGTGCCGCAGGACGTGAGCGCGAGGAGGAGGGTGGCCCCGATCACCGCAGGTCGGCTGGGTAATCTCATGTCGGCCTCCTGTTCAGGACGTGCAGACATACCGACAATCGCATGGCGGTCGGCACCCGTAAAGAAACGATCTGAGCACGGAACGGGGCGGTGCCTGGTCACGTGGGTTCGCCGTGAGCTGATCGTGGGAAGTGCAGACAGCAACGCAACATGAGTAGGGTCGCCCTAGGAACACTGACGTTTGGAGGGAGTCGCGTGGCATCGCACAGGGATCTGCCCGTCGGCTTGGTCAACCAGCTTTTCCGAAACACCGGAAGTTCCTCGTTCACGGAGTTTGTCAGCTCGTACTCGCCTGAGTTGCTGCCGCAGCGGAATGAGGTGCTGGCCACCCCGATCGGCGACCAGGTTCCGCACGCGACCACGATCGTGGCCGCCACCTTCGCCGGCGGCGTGGTGATGGCGGGCGACCGGCGGGCGACCTCGGGCAACATCATCTCCCAGCGTGACGTGGAGAAGGTGTTCCGTGCCGACGACTACTCGTGCATGGGCATCGCGGGCACGGCCAGCACCGGCATCGAGTTCGCCCGGCTGTTCCGCGTGGAGCTGGAGCATTACGAGAAGCTCGAGGGCCGCACGATGTCGGTGGCGGGCAAGGCCAACCGGCTGGCCACCATGATCAGGGGCAACCTCGCCATGGCGATGCAGGGGCTGGTGGTGGTGCCGCTGTTCGCCGCGTACGACCCCGACAAGGACGAGGGGCGCATTTTCAGCTACGACGTGGCGGGCGGCCCTTATGAGCGCGAGAGGTTCGACGCGATCGGCTCCGGCTCGATCTTCGCCCGTGGCTCGATGAAGAAGCTCTACCGCGACGGCGCGTCGGCCGACGACATGGCGATGACCTTGATTCAGGCGCTCTACGACGCTGCCGACGACGACTCGGCGACCGGCGGGCCCGACGTGACCAGGAAGATCTGGCCGATCGTGTCGGTGATCGACGCCGACGGCTTCCGCCGGCTCAGTGAGGAGCAGGTCTCCGGGTACGTGGAGCAGATGCTAGAAGCCCGCCTGATCTCGCCCGACGGCCCGATCGCCCCGCTGCGCTAGAAAGGGATCACCACCGTGTCCATGCCTTTCGGATATGCGTCCCCTGAGCAGATCATGCGGGACAAGGCCGACTACGCGCGCAAGGGCATCGCGCGGGGCCGCTCCGTCGTCGTGCTCCAGTACGTCGACGGCATCCTGTTCGTCGCGCCCAACCCGTCCCGGGCGCTGCACAAGATCAGCGAGATCTACGACCGCATCGGGTTCGCGGCCGTGGGCCGCTACAACGAGTTCGAGGAGCTGCGGCTCGGCGGCATCCGATACGCCGACATCAACGGCTACACCTACGACCGGTCCGACGTGACCGGTCGCGGCCTGGCCAACCTCTACGCCTCCAACCTGGGCCGCATCTTCACCGAGTCGATCAAGTCGCTGGAGGTGGAGGTCGTCGTCGCCGAGGTCGGCGAGACCGCGGACGGCGACGCGATCTACCGGCTCACCTTCGACGGGTCGGTCTTCGACGAGCACGGCTTCGCCGCCATGGGTGGCCAGGCCGAGGCGGTGGCCACGCGGCTCAAGGAGCGCTACCGCGAGTCGATGTCGCTGGCCGACGCGCTGGAGGTGGCGCTGACGGCGCTCACGGAGCCCGGTGGCGAGCGGCCGCCGGTGGCGCAGCTGGAGGTGGCGGTGCTCGACCGCAACCGTGAGCACCGCAAGTTCCTCCGTCTCACGGGGGCCCGCCTGGAGCGCCTCCTGGCCCAGACCTCCGCTCCGTCCGGGGCCCCCCCCCCCCCCCCCCCCCCCCCCCCCCCCCCCCGCCCCCCCCGCCGGGGGGGCCCGCCC
>NZ_JBFAMX010000314.1:0-11520 GCF_040659615.1 Nonomuraea sp. NPDC049784 | reverse complement strand
CGAGGACCATCCGGCCCCGGTGCCAGCGCGGCACGCTCGGCATGATCTCGACCGTGCCCAGGACGATCAGGCGCTCGGGACCGGTGTGCCGGATCAGGTCGGCGGCGGGCACGTCGTCCGCGTAGACCTCGCGCAACCGGCGCAGCCACTCGGCCGCCGGCACCTGGCGGGCCTGGGCGGCGGTCATCGGCTCCGCGTGGGGAAGGTTGGCGAACCAGCCGGTCCGGCCGTCGGGCTGCAGCCAGTATCCGAGGAAGGCCCGCCTGCCGAAGGCGAACCACAGGTCGTCCGGGTCGGCCGGGACCACGTAGTCCGCCAGGCCGTCGAAGTTCAGCAGCGGAACGTGCCGCGGTCCTGGGGCGCCGGGGTCGATGAGGGTGCGGACCGTGGAGCGGATCCCGTCGGCGCCGATCAGGATGTCCCCGCTCGCGGAGCTGCCGTCGGCGAACCTGGCCGTGACGCCTCCCGGCGTCTCCTCGGCGCCGATGAGGCGCTTGCCGTACACGATCCTGACGCCGTTCGCCGTGGCATGGTCGTGCAGCGGGCCGTAGAGGTCGCTGCGCCACATGGTCTGGCTGGCTTCGAGTCCCTGCAGGCCGGGCAGTTCGCCGAGCCTCCTGCCACGACCGTTCGCCACGACCATGCGCCTGGTCGGCTGTCCGACCTTGCGCACCGTGGCGTCCGCGCCGGTGATCGCCAGCGCGGCGAAGCCGTTCGGCGCGATCGTCAGCACGCTCCCGACTCCCTCGGCGGGGCCGGCGTACGCCTCGTAGACGGTCGCCTCAATGCCCGCTCTGCGCAGCGCCAGCGCCAGCACCGGTCCGGCGATGCCGCCACCGATGACCAGCGCGCTGCCTATCGCCATCGTCGAGCCTCCCGAACGGTTGGGGTGAGCTGTGGCGAAACGGTAAGCGCGGAGGCTAGACGGCCACTGGAGCCTGCTTTCGAGGCAGATACGAGCGCCTCCGGTTAGAACCGGAGAGATCCCGCGGGGAGTCGTAATAGTTGGTGTCGCATAGTTGGTGTTGACTATATAGGGCTGACTAGTGCATCCTGAGTAAGCAACAAAGGGAGTGTGGATGGGACAGTGATGATGCAACGCAAGGTGACCAACCCGCTGGCGTTGGCGGTGCTTGCCGAGCTGATGGTCGAGCCCATGCACCCCTATGAAATCGGACGGCGCCTCAAAGGACACGACACCGACCAGTCCATCAAGTACAACCAGGGCTCGCTCTACATGGTCGTCAAGCAACTGACGAAGGCAGGCTTCATCGCTTCCCAGGAGACAGTGCGTGACACGTTGCGGCCTGAGCGCACCGTCTACGCCCTCACCGAGAAGGGCAGGCACGAGCTGTTCGACTGGCTGAGCGACCTGGTCGCGCAGCCGGTCAATGACTATCCCCAGTTCGGGGTGGCCTTGTCGCTCATGAGCGTCCTGCCGCCCGCCGAGTCGGTCCGGCTGCTCACCCAGCGGCTGGAACGCCTCAACACTCAAGCCGAACAGATCCGTCAGAGCAGGCAGAGCGCCGGCAACGACGGGGTCCTGTGGGTGTTCTTGATCGACGACGACTTCCGGCTCGCCCTGCTGGAAGCCGAGCGTCAGTTCGTCACTGAGCTCATCGAGTCATTCAAGCAGCCGGCCTACATGCGGGCATGGCAGGAAACCTTAGGGAGCCAAGCATGACTTCAGTTCGGAAAGCGCTGATCGTCGGTGGCGGCGTCGCCGGGCCCGCGGCCGCCATGGCCTTACAGAAGGCCGACATTGAAGCGGTGGTCTACGAGGCGTACGCCACCCCGGCCGACGACGTCGGCGTGTTCCTCACCGTCGCCACCAACGGCATCGACGCACTGCGTACGATCGGCTCGGGCAAGGATGTCGTGGCCGCCGGATTCCCCACCCCGAAGATCACCCTGCGTAACAGCGCCGGGAAGAACTTGGGCGGCACCAACACCGGCGCCCGTCTGCCGGACGGCACCACCAGCCACACCATCCGCCGTGCCGACCTCTACCGCATCCTGCAGAGCGAGGCCGTCGGGCGCGGCATCCGCATCGAGGGCGGCAAGCGCCTGGTCGGTGCCGAGCAGACCGCCGACGGCGTGCGGGCGCTCTTCGAGGACGGCACCGAGGCCACCGGCGACATCATCATCGGCGCCGACGGCATCGACTCCACCGTTCGCAAGGTCATCGACCCCAAGGCGCCCGCCCCTCATTACACCGGCCTGATCAACCTCGGCGGCTACGCCGACGGAGTTCCGGTCGACACCGAGTCGTGCAGCTACAGCATGATGTTCGGCAAGCGGGCCTTCTTCGGCTACGCCGTCCTGCCCAGCCGCGAGGTCTGGTGGTACGCGAGCCTCCCGCACCCCAACGAGCCCAAGAAGGGCGAGCTCGACGCCACCGACGGACTGGGCTGGCAGCGCAAGCTGATCAGCTTCTTCGAGCACGACTCCGGCCCCGCGGTCGACCTCATCAAGGCCACCCGTAACCCCGAGAACCTGCGCGCCACGCCCACCCGCTCCGTGCCCAACCTGCCGACCTGGCACAACGACCGCATGGTCATCATCGGGGACGCCGCCCACGCCCCCACCCCCACCTCCGGACAGGGCGCCTCGCTGTCCATCGAGGACGGCGTGGTCCTGGCCCAGTGCCTGCGCGACCTGCCCACCCCGAAGCAGGCGTTCGCCACCTTCGAGAAGCTCCGCCGGCCCCGCGTCGAGAGCATCATCAAGGTCGCCAACAGCATCAACAACAACAAGGCCCCCGGCCCGCTCGGCGCGGCGATCAGGGACGTGTTCACCCCGGTCATCATGAAGCTGACGGCCAACAGCAAGTTCATGATGTCGCAGTACGACTACCACATCGAGTGGGACGAGGTCGTCAGGGCCGCTTAGGCCCAGGAGACATGCCACAACGCCCGGCTGGTCCTCCCAGCCGGGCGTTCGTGTGCGCTTGATCAGCTGACCACGGCCATCAAACCCTTGCGGGCGGGGGTGTAGATGGAGGACGGCATCACGATCGCGGTCAGGATGAGCCCGTCCGCGGCCAGCCAGCGTCCGGAGAAACCGGTCAGCCGGTGCCGGTTCAACAGCGGGCCGGGCACCTGCAGCCGCGCCTCGAACGTGCCGCCGGGACGGATGTCGACCAGCACGTCGTGGAAGCCCAGCCACCGGCGCGCCAAGGGGAACCACGCCTTGTAGACCGACTCCTTGGTACAGAACAGCAACCGGTCCCAGCAGACTTCGGGACGCTGCTCGCGCAGCACGCGGACCATCCGCTCCTCTTGGGGCAGCGCGATCGCCTCGAGGACGCCCAGTGGCAGTTGCTTGTCGGGCTCGGCGTCGATGCCGATGGCGGCCGCCTCGACCTGCGTGGCGACCACCACGCCGCGGTAGCCCTTGCAGTGGGTGACGCTCCCGATGAGCCCCCGAGGCCACAGCGGCTCCCCGCTCTGTCCCGAAAGGATCGGCGTCGGCTGGCGGCCTAGCATCCGGATGGCGCGCCTGGCGCAGATCCGTGCGGTGGTGAACTCCTTGCGCCGTTTGCCCACCGCCTTGCTGATCATCGCCTCCTCCTCCGGGAACAGGCTCCCTTCCAGCTCGTCCTCGGTGGTGTCGGAAGACACGACGTACGGGGGCAGGATGGACTCGATCATGCCGGTTCCTCCGCGGGGAGCACCGATCTGAGCACGGTGCCTGTCCTGGTCCACTGGAGCCATTCGCGCGGGTAGCCGAGGGAGACCTCCTCGAAACGCACCCCGTCGCTCCAGCTGGTTCTCGGAATGTGCAAATGACCGTAGACCGCGACGCTTGCGGCGAAGCGGCGATGCCAGTCATGGGTCCGCTCCGTCCCGCACCACATGGCGAACTCCGGATGGCGCAGCACCAGCGTGGGTTCGCGGATCAGCGGATAGTGGCTGACCAGCACAGTCGGGATGGCGGGGTCACACTCGGCCAGCCTGCGCTCGGTCTGCTCCACCCGGGCACCGCACCACGCGTCCCTGCTCGGATACGGATGGCAGTGGAGATAGAGCTCGTCCGTGCACACAACACCGGCTCCCCTCGCCCAGTCCAGCGCGTCCTGCCGGGAGACCCCGGGCGGCCGGAAGCTGTAGTCGTACAGCAGGAAGAGCGGAGCGATGGTGGCGGGGCCGCCGGGGCCCGTCCAGACGGGGTAGGGGTCCTCCGGGGTGATCACGCCGATGCGCCGGCACATCTCGACGAGGTACTGGTAACGCTCCTCGCCGCGGAGCTGAACGGGGTCGCCGCCGAGCGTCCACAGCTCGTGGTTGCCCGGTGTCCAGACGACCGTGGCGAACCGTCCCTTGAGGAAGGTCAGCCCCCACTCGATGTCCGGGGTGAGCTCGGCGACATCGCCGGCGACCACCAGCCAGTCGTCGTCGGACTGGGGCCGGAGAGACTCCATGACTTGGCGATTCCGGGGATGGGACACATGCAGGTCGCTTATCCCCCAAAGCCGTCCGGGGCTCTTCCTGGCCTTGATCATAATTTCACGATAAGGTCCGCTATTTCCCGTCAAAAGTCCCGCCACCCATGTCTAGGGTCCGCGACCCCTCACCAGGGGGATTAGGGGTTCCGCCCAGAGCCGCCCGTAAGGGAAATAGCCACCCGAAGCCGGGCGAATAGCCGCATGCCTCACCCTGGGCATTGGTAGGGGGCCACAGATTTCGGTCCCAGCGAACATTCGACACCCGAGGAGGGACTGCCATTGAACGGAACTACAAGGGCGGTCCGGCGCTACAGCGCTCCCGCACCGATGTCGCTTCCTGACCGCCGATGGCCGGACAACACCGTCACGTCGGCGCCCCGCTGGCTGTCGACCGACCTGCGCGACGGCAACCAGTCATTGGCCAGCCCCATGGACCCGGCGCGCAAGCGCAAGATGTTCGACCTCCTCGTACGGATGGGCTACAAGGAGATCGAAGTCGGCTTCCCGGTGGCCAGCCAGGACGACCACACGTTCGTCCGTCACCTCATCGAGCACGACCTGATCCCCGACGATGTGCGGATCTCCGTGCTCGTCCAGGCCAGGGACGAACTCATCAGGAGGACGACGGAGAGCCTCGCAGGCGCGCGGCGGGCCACCATCCACCTCTACAACGCCACCTCACCGATGTTCCGACGGCTGGTCTTCGGCATGAGCAGGGATGAGTGCAAGGACCTCGCCGTCCAGGGCACCCGCCTCATGATGAAATATGCGGACAAGGTGCTGAGCGACTGCGACCTCGGCTACGAGTACTCGCCCGAGCTGTTCAACGACACCGAACCGGACTTCGCCCTGGAGGTCTGCGAGGCCGTCATGGACGTCTGGCAGCCGGGCCCCGGCCGGGAGACCATCGTCAACCTGCCCACCACGGTCGAGCGGACGACCCCGAACGTCTTCGCCGACCAGATCGAGTGGTTCAGCCGCAACCTGTCCAGGCGCGAGCACATCTGCCTGTCCATCCACCCGCACAACGACCGCGGCACCGGGGTGGCCTCCGCCGAACTGGCGCTCCTCGCGGGGGCTCAGCGCATCGAGGGCTGCCTGTTCGGCAACGGGGAGCGGGCGGGCAACGTCGACCTGGTCACGCTCGGCATGAACCTGTTCAGCCACGGCATCGACCCTGGCGTGGACTTCTCCGACATCGACAACATCCGCCGCACGGTGGAAGAGTGCAACGGCATGGCCGTGCACCCACGCCATCCCTACGGCGGGGAACTCGTCTACACCGCCTTCTCCGGCTCCCACCAGGACGCCATCAACAAGGGCTTCGACGCGCTCCAGCGCGAGGCCGAGCGGGCCGGCGCGGCCACCCGCGATCTGCCCTGGGCCGTGCCGTATCTCCCGGTCGACCCGGCGGACGTCGGCCGCTCCTACGAGCCCGTGGTACGGATCAACAGCCAGTCGGGCAAGGGCGGCGTCGCCTACGTCATGAGAGCCCATTACGGCGTGCGCCTGCCCCGCCGGCTGCAGATCGAGTTCGCGCGGATCGTCCAGCAGCAGGCGGACGGGGAAGGCACGGAGATCGCTCCGAACCGGATACGAGAACTGTACGAGTGTCTGCCAGGGGGAGATCGGAAATGGACCTGATCGAGCGCGACGAAGCGCTCATTACCTTGGAGGACCTGCTCGCGAACATACTCTCGGGCCGAGGATGTGTCGCCGTGGTCGGCGGCCCCGTCGCCACGGGCAAGAGCAGGCTTCTCGACACGTTCGCTCAAGGGACCGCCCAACGCGGCGCGCTGTCCATCGCCGCGTCGGGCTCCCCCGTGGAGCAGGACCTGCCGCTGGGTGTGCTGGGCCAGCTCATCCACGAGGCGCCGCTGGTGGAGGAGGAACGCGCCAGGGCGATGGCCCTGCTGCGGGAGGGCGCGCAGCGCGACCTCGGCTCCGACCGCCTCGGCCAGCCCCACGCCCAGGTCGTGCACGCGCTCTGCACGGTGCTCATCGAGCTGTCCGAGCGCTACCCCCTCGTGATCGTGGTGGACGACGCCCACTACGCCGACCGGCTGTCCCTGCTCTGCCTGGCGTACCTGTCCCGGCGAGTGCGGCTCGCCCGGATCATGATGGTCCTCAGCTACTCCGACACCGTGTGGGACTCGGGCTCCGGCACCTTCTCGTGCGCGCAGCTGTTCTCCGGGCCCCGCTGCCACACCATCCAGCTGCGCCCGCTCTCTCGCGCGGGCGTTCTGTCCCTGGTCGCCGCGCAGGTGGGGGCGGAGGAGGCCGAGCGGTACGCCGAGGACTGGCACACCTACAGCGCCGGCAACCCGCTGCTGCTGAGGGCTCTGCTGGAGGAGCGTTCCGAGGGCAGGCCCGTTCCCGGCTACAGGTACGGCCAGGCCGTGCTGGAGTGCCTGCACCGCGGCGAGGCCGAGCTGCTCGGCGTGGCGCGCGGGCTGGCCGTGCTCGGCCAGGCCGACTCCCTCGACCGGCTGCTCGGCGTCGAACGTACGCGGCTCGACAACGCGCTCCGCTCCCTGGCCATGTCCGGCGTGCTCGGCTCGGGCCGCTTCCTGCACGAGGCGGCCCGGCTCGCGGTGCTGGCGGAGCTGGATCCGGCGGACCTGATGGACCTGCACCGCCGGGCCGCCCGGCTCTGCCACGACGACGGCGCCCCCACTGAGGTGATCGCCGAGCACCTCCTCCACGCCGGTCCGCTCGATGCCCCCTGGGTTGTTCCCGTGCTCACCGACGCGGCGGCGAACGCCCTGCGGGAAGGGCGTGTCAAGCCCGCCATCGAATACCTGCGGCTGGCCTGGCACACCGCCTGCGACGAACGGGAGCGTACGCGGCTCGCCATCCTGCTCATGCGCGCCGAATGGCGGATCAACCCGGCGGCGCCGGCCAGACGCCTCACCGACCTGTTCGAGACGATGCAGCGAGGCTGGCTCGACGGGAGCGACGCGGTGGTGCTCGCCAAGGCACTGCTCTGGCACGGAAAGATGGACGACGCCAAGGAGGTGTTCGATCACCTGGCCGACTCCGGCGCCGCCCACGGTCCGGAGACGACGATGGAGCTGGCCATCGCCGGCTCGTGGTTGCGCTCCACGTACCCGTCGATGAGTGTCCCGCTGGGCGAGACGCAGCCTCGCACCACCCTGGCCCCGCTGGCGGCCATCCACCGGCTGGAGTCCACTGCCGCCCTCACCGAGGTGATCGTCAACGGGCCGCAGCCCGAGGCCATCGCGGCCGCCGAGCGGATCCTGCGCGTGAGCCACCTCGACGAGATGTCGATGGACACGGTGGAGAGCGCGCTGCTCGCCCTCACCTACGGCGGGCGCGCCGAGCAGGCCGCGCCCATGTGCGAGCTCTTCCTCGAGGAGGCCTCGGCCAGGCAGGCACCGAGCCGGCTGGCCAGGCTCGCCGCCATCCGGGCCGAGATCGCGATCCGTCAGGGCGACCTGCGTACGGCCGTGCACCAGGCGAGCACCGGGCTGAAGCTCATCCCGGCCAGCGGCTGGGGCGTCACGGTCGGCGGTCCGCTCGGAAGTCTCGTCATCGCCCACACCGCGATGGGCCACTATGAGACCGCCCACGACCTGCTCGACCAGCCCATGCTCGACGCCATGTTCGAGACCAGATACGGCCTGCACTACCTCTACGCCAGGGGCCGCTACAGCCTGGCCATCGGCGACGTCGCCTCGGCGCTCGACGATTTCCAGCGCTGCGGTGAGCTGATGGACAAGTGGAACCTGAACGCGCCGGATCTCTTCCCCTGGCGGGCCGACGCCGCCGACGCCCTCCTGCGCCTGGGCAACCCGGAGCAGGCCAGGCTCCTCATCGAGGAGCAGCTGGTCCGCTTCGGCTCTTCGTCGATGCGCATCCAGGGCATCTCGATGCGCCTGTTCGCCGCCACCAGCGAGATGCGTCACCGCCCCAACCTGCTCAGGAGGGCGGTCGACCTGCTGCAGTCCAGCGGCGACGACTACGAGCTGGCCCGGTCACTGTTCGACCTGGCGGAGGCGTACGGCAAGCTCGGTGAGCGCAGGCGTGCCGGAATGATCCTGGTACGGGCTCGGACGGTGGCGAACGAGTGCGGTGCCGCGTTGTTCGACACCGCGCTCCCGGCGGCGGAGGAGGCCGACACCCCGGCGGCGCGGGAGGCCGGCGAGGTGGTGACCGTGCTGAGCGAGGCGGAGCGACGGGTCGCCGCGCTGGCGGCCGCCGGGCACACCAACCGCGAGATCGCGGGCCAGCTGTACCTGACCGTCAGCACCGTCGAGCAGCACCTGACCCGCACCTACCGCAAGCTCAACATCGGCGGCCGGAGCGATCTACCTGCGTCTCTTGCCTTCTAGTGGTCCGGTAGGGGTGCCCCGGCCCGGAACCCGTGTGTTCCTCTGGATTTTGCAGAACCTGACAACAGGTGAGGGGAACGCATGCTGGAGCGGGAAGACACCGGGATCATTGATTCGCCGTTGACCGACTTGCCGCGCGAGACGATGAGCGATCGTGTCACGGAGCTGGCCCTCCTCAAGGAGAACATCAGGAGCGGGCCGGATGCCGAGGCGACGGCGAGACAGCACAGCAAGGGCAAACTGACCGTACGCGAGCGGCTGGAGGTGCTGCTCGACCCCGACTCGTTCGTGGAGGTCGAGGCCTTTCGCCGGCATCGGGCGACCGACTTCGGGATGCAGCACCGGCGCCCGCACACTGATGGTGTGGTGGCGGGCTGGGGACGCGTCCACGGCCGCCGCGTCATGGTTTTCGCCCACGACTTCCGCATGTTCGGCGGGGCACTCGGAGAGGCACACGCAGCCAAGATCCACAAGGTGATGGACCTGGCCGAGGCCGCCGGGGTCCCGCTGATCAGCTTGAACGACGGCGCAGGAGCGCGCATCCAGGAGGGGGTGACGGCGCTCGCCGGTTACGGCGGCATCTTCCAGCGCAATGTGCGCATGTCCGGCGTGATCCCGCAGATCAGCGTGATGCTCGGGCCATGCGCCGGCGGAGCCGCGTACTCCCCCGTGCTCACCGACTTCGTGTTCATGGTCAACGGCATCGCCCAGATGTTCATCACGGGCCCCGATGTCGTGAAGGCGGTGACCGGGGAGGAGATCAGCGCCGACTGCCTCGGCGGCGCGCGCGTGCACGGAACGGTTTCCGGGGTGGCGGGCTTCGTCTATCCCGATGAGGTCTCGTGCCTGGAGGACGTGCGCTTCCTGCTGTCCTTGCTGCCGTCCAACAACCAGGAACTGCCGCCGTCCACCGTCGCCACCGATTCGCCGGACCGGAGCAACGACTGCCTGCTCGATCTCGTCCCCTCCGAGCCGTCGATCCCCTACGACATGTCCGCCGTCATCGAGGAGATCGTCGACGACGGGGAGTTCTTCGAGTTCCACGCCGGCTGGGCGGGCAACCTGATCTGCGGGCTGGCCAGGTTCGACGGCGAGGTGACCGGTATCGTCGCCAACCAGCCGCGTCACCTGGCCGGTGTCCTGGACATCAAGGCCTCGGAGAAGGGCGCCCGCTTCATCCAGCTCTGCGACGCCTTCAACATCCCGCTCGTCAGCCTGGTCGACGTGCCCGGCTTCCTGCCCGGCACCGACCAGGAGCACGGGGGGATCATCCGCCACGGGGCCAAGCTGCTGTACGCGTACTGTGCCGCCACCGTCCCGCGGATCCAGCTGATCCTGCGCAAGGCGTACGGCGGCGCGTACATCGTGATGGACTCCCGCTCCATCGGAGCGGATCTCTCCTTCGCCTGGCCGACGAACGAGATCGCGGTCATGGGCGCGGAGGGCGCGGCGAACGTCATCTTCCGCAGGGAGATCGCCGCGGCGGACGACCCCGCGGCGCAGCGGGCCAAGCGGGTCGACGAGTATCGCAACGTCCTCATGCACCCGTACTACGCCGCCGAGCGCGGTCTCGTGGACGACATCATCGATCCGCGGGAGACCAGGGCGACCCTGATCCGCGCGCTCGCCCTGCTACGTGCCAAGCATTCGGCGGGCCCGCAGCGCAAGCACGGAAACCCGCCTATGTGATGGAACTGCACATCATGTCGGGACAGCCGACGGACGAAGAGATCTGCGCGCTGGTCTGCGCGATCACCGCCCTGAGCACGGCTCAGGCCGCACGGCCTGAGCCGTCTCCCTCCACCAGGCGCCCCCGCCGGGAGTGGTACCGCTATCGCTCGCCCCGTTCCTGGACCACCTGAAAAGGCAGGGCCCAAGGGGAATCCCCTTGGGCCCTGCCTTCGTACATTCAGAAAATCAAAGTGAGCGCGATGCTGTTGGCCACGAGCGCCACCATGGAGAGCGACGTACGCAGCAGGTGCCAGCGCCGCCACACCGGCCGCGGATCCTCCCATCCCGGCGGGACCGCGTCCGGATCGGTCTGGTGCACCCGCTTGTTGATCGGCACGTTGCGCAGGTGCGAGACCAGCGAGACACCGAAAAGGCACACCGTCGCGCAGATGACCAGCGCGCGGGCGACGCCTCCCGGCGCCCAGACGGCCAGGACGATGTCCAGCAGCGTCGTGCCCAGCACGATGAGCGGCATCGTGGGATCCCAGTTCCGGCCGAGCAGCGTGTGCGTGTAGACGTAACGGTCCGGCGGCATCGCCGCCAGCGCCGGCACGGTGCTGACGGCCACGGCGAAGAGCACGCCCGCCACCGTGCCGCTGCCGAGGAGCACCAGCACGGTCAGGACGTTCAGCATGATGATCACCTCCAGACCGCGTCGGCGATCAGATCCGCCTGCCCCGGATCCTGGACGCACGGGAACAGCAGCAGCTCGTCGCAGCCGGCGGCCTCGTAGCCCGCCACGAAGTCACGCAGCTGCTGCGCGTCGGTGATCACGCTCCGCACCGCCATCTCGGCCTTCCACCCCATGAAGGAGTAGTAGTCCAGCAGGTGGTGCGCGGCCTGCTCGGGCCCGTCCGGCCCCAGCGACACGTACGCGATCGCCATGAGGCGAGGCCGATCGGCCCGGCCGGCCGCCTCCCAGGCCTCCCGGACCCGGCCGACCAGCTCGCCATAGCCCGACGCCGAGCTGCCCCCGGCGATCCAGCC
>NZ_JBFAMX010000313.1:0-11524 GCF_040659615.1 Nonomuraea sp. NPDC049784 | reverse complement strand
GATCAGGGCACTCGGGGCCATCCACGGGGAATTCTCGTGGCCATCAGCCGGGACTCAACTGGCCGCCTACCAGGAGTCTTCCATGGCCGTCGGCAAACGCCCACCACGGAGCCCGGCAGAGATCACGCCGGGGCTTTGGACTGAATGGTGTCTTTCGCTGCCTCTCATCAAGAGCGCGCAAGACCATCGCCGCATGCTTCGTGTCCTGCTGCCTCATCTCAGTGGGATCTCTGCTGAGACGTTGAGGGTCGTCGACCGGCCCATCCCAGGAACTCCTCCTGTCAAGGAACAGGCGTTCACCTATCAGGAGTTGCAGGCGATCCGGGCGCGGGCGGCGGCGACGTTCAACGCCGCGCTGGTGCGCATTCGCACGAATCGCGAGCACCTGCGCCGCTGGTATGCCGGGCAGTTCGCGGTCGGCAGCGGCGATTGGTTGCTCGGCGAGGCCTTGGATCACCTGCTCCGCACCGGGGAGGTGCCGCTGCTGGCAGGGGAAACCGGTGGTCGAGTTGTTCTGCCCCGCCATCTGGGGCAGGTGCTCGGCGGCACCGGGGCCGAACAGACCTGGGCCAGGCTCTACCTGAGTCGTGAGGAGGCGAGGGCCGCCGCGGTGCTCTTGGTCGCCCATCAAGCCTGGAACAGGGCGGTCCTGACCCGCATGCGCGTGCCCGAGCACGACCCGGCTGTTGGCGAGGCTTTCGACATCCACACCGTGGAGATCAACAAGCGACGTCGGCCGGTCCAGTTGCGCTACACCACCAACAATCTCCTCGATGCCGGACCCGACACACCTGGGCGGCTGATGAGCCAGGTGATCGAAGCGACGGAACTGGCCCGGCAGACCTTGAAGCTGCTGGACGCTCCCACCGAATTGCTGCTGGTCTGGCGGCGCCACTACGCGGCGCGCGATACCGGCAGCAGCCGGTTCGGCCTGGGCGTGCCCAAGAAGTATGGCCGCACCCGCAAGGAGAACTCGCTGCCCTACCCATTGGTCTGGGCCAGCCTGCGCCGGCTCCGCCGCACCGTTCAAGTGCTCCTGCTCAAGGAACCCGCGCAAAACACCCAGGCCACCCACGAGAACGTCTACACGCTCCCCGAAGCGGCCATGTCAGACAGCGCCCACACCACCATTGCCCGAGGCCTGTCCGACGCCCTGAACCAAGCACACACCGTCGTCAAAATGCGCATGTTCCTGGGAGGCGAGGACAACCACCTGCTGGAGTTGGCCGACGATCCCGAACTCGTCCAGGCCATTGAAGCCGGCAAGTACGACACCGCGACCGGAGCTTGCACCGACTTCACCAACAGCGACTTCACCGAGCCGGGTTTGCCCTGCACCGCCTCGTTCCTGCTCTGCCTGGCCTGCGGCAACGCCGTCGCCACCCGACGACACCTGCCCCGCCTGGTCTATCTGCAGCAGGCCCTAACCGAACTGCGGGCCGCGGTGGACGAGCATGTCTGGAACCAAGACTGGCGGCAGCATCTGCTACGCCTGGAATCACTGCTGAACGATCACACTACCCCCGAGGAACAGCGCGCCGAACGGCGACGCGTCACGGCTGCCGACCGCCTGCTCATCGACCGGATGCTGCGCCGAAAGCTAGACGGATGACCACCACTCCTACACCCCAGACGCATGGCTGGGCCGTCGCGGACGACGACCCTTTCGTGACGCCCGAACAGCTGCCCGACGGCGTCGATCCAACCATCCTGTCCCGCTTCGGCGACCCCTGGTGGAACCTCTCGCCGCTCAACCCGCAGGGGCACAGCCCGGCCTGCTGCATCCACTGGGACCGCTTCCCCGAGGCCCTGCGCCCGGCGATGCGCCGAGCCGCATGGGCGGCCATTAACTTCCCCACGCCACAGGAACTCTTGGAGGGCAAAGGCGGCAGGCGAGTGAAATGGCCCAGCCCAAGCACCTTGCACAAATACGTTTCGGGCTGGGCACGCTTCTCTGACTGGCTTACCGCCCGAGGCATCTCCGAACTGCAGCAGGTGAACGAGGATGACCTGGAAGATTACGCCTATCACATCGCTCAACTCGCAAGGTCTGGCCACGGCGTCAACGAGCTAATGACCATCAGCCTGCTCTGGGGCCTGGCGCCCCACCTGCCCGATTATGATCGCTTGATCCGCCCGCCATGGGAAGGCGACGGCACGATCCGCGACTACTTGCCCGCGTTGAATCGGGAAGATGACACCACGAAAGCGATTCATCCCGCAGTGATGTCGCCCCTGCTGATCTGGTCCCTGCGCTTCATCCAGGACTTCGCCGAGGACATTTTGACCGGCTGGCAGGAGTATCAGCGCATCGAAAAACAGATCCGCATCCAGACAAAGCCGGATGGCTTTCAACGAGCCGTCGACCTGATCAACTCCTACCTCGCCGAAGATCGCCCACTTCCCGGCCACACCACGTATGGGCGCCTATTCACCGCCCAGCGCTACCTTGCGGGCATGGCTCAGGCCACCCCCATCCAGATCAAGAACGCTATCGTCAAAGCTCGCAGAGAAGGTGCTGTCGCTGCTCTCGGCCAGGAGGCGCCTCTCGAGGTTTCGATCCGAGGCCGAATCCACGAGCAGCCTTGGCGCAGCCACATCGACTACTATCAAGCCCCCACCCTGGTCAGGCGCCTCGCCACCGCAGCCATGATCGTGATCCTCTATCTCAGCGGCATGCGGGCTGCCGAATGCCTCCTACTTGAGGTGGGCTGTTGCCCTGAGCCTGAAGCCAGCAACGACGCAGGCCCCGTTCGTTACAAGATCTACGGCAATGTCATCAAAGGCGTCCGCGATCACAACGGCCGAAGCATTCCGGGTGGCAAACCACGAGATTTGCCCTGGGCTGTGATCCCGCCCGTGGTCGACGCTATCCGAATTCTGGAACGCCTGACTGGAAGTCGCTGGTTGTTCCCACTGAAAACCAAATGGAACAAGCAGATCGCGCGCGGGGAACGAAAGCGCAAGGGCGAACTCTTGACGGCAGAAGGTGCCAACGTTCGCATACAGGACTTCATAGCCGAGGTCAATCAGCTGGCCGACCAGCTCGGGCTGGCAGCCGAACGCATCCCTGACGACCCCGATGGACGCATCGTGGTCAGTCGGTTCCGCAACACGGTCGCCTGGCACATTGCGCGCCTGCCTGGCGGTCGTATCGCCTTGGCCATCCAATACGGACATCTGCGTGCCTCCGGCGTCACCGACGGCTATAGCAGCCAAGCCCGCCGAGGGCTGCGCCGGATCCTGAACGTCGAGACCGCCCGGGCCATGGCCGACTACCTCGACGACGTGGCCGAACGCCTCAACGATGGTGAAGGCGTGTCCGGGCCTGCCGCCCTGCGGATGATCAAAGCCGCCCGGGATGCGAAGATCCGGTTCGAGGGCATGTTCCTGTCCCCGCGGGACGCCGACGATCTGCTGGAGGAGCCGCAATTCCACGTCTATGACAACCCCGAGGCGTTCCTGACCTGCAACCACGACCCGGCCAAGGCGCTCTGCCACCCGGAGCGGACCGGCCGGGCCCCGCGGGACCTGCCGCCGGCCATCGACCGATGCGACCCGGCCTGCGCCAACATCGCCCGCACCGACACCCACATCGAGGCTCTGCAGCGGGAGGTCGCGCAGTTGGAGGCGGAAATCGCCGACCCGCTCACACCCGTCCCGCTGCGTGAGCGGCTCAAGCAGCGTGTCGGGACGCTGCGGGCAATCGTCGCCCGGCATCATCGGACCCGCATGGTGGCAGCTTCGCCAGATCGCATCGAGGAGAACAAGCGTGAGCCAGAGCGATGAGCAGGAGCGGACCGCGATCGTCGCGGCGATGGCCAGGCTGCTGTCCGGCATGCCACTGCGCTCATCCGGCAACCTCGACATCGTGACCCTCGCAGCCGAAGCCGGGCTGAAACGCCACCATCTCACCCACAAGCACACCGACCTGAAAGAACTGTTCTATGCCCAGGTCAAGACCCGAGGCGGCATCCCCGACAGGGAACGGAAGCTACACGAGGAAATCGCCGCGCTGACTGCCAAGGTCGAGAGCCTGCGCGCCGATCGTGACGGCTACCGGGCCGCGAGCGAGGTGTTCGCCCGGGCCATGAACGTGCTCACGATCGAGAACAACAACCTGCGCAAGGAACTCGACAAGGCCCGCTCCTCCACGGTCCGGCCGCTCAAACCGCCGGTCCCACGATGAGGCTCACCAGTCGTCGGAGTTGAAGGTCTCCGGGCCGTGGCAGGTGAGCCAGACTGCCTCATCGCTGGCGCCCGCCTCCCGGTCACGCCACGCCGTGCCGTCCACATAGGCCCGATCGCGCTGCAGTGCGGCGATCTTGTCGCGTAGTTTCTGCTCGGCCGCGCTGACCGGCAGCTTCTTCCGCCGGCCCGCCGCCTTGGCGGCCGCACGAGCCTGATCAAACTGAGCCTGCTTGGGCTTGAGCTCCGCGAACTCGGCAGCGATCTGATCGAGGATCTCAACGCGTTTGGCGGCGATTTCGCGCAACTCCGCGCGCACGGCCTTCTCCTCGGGGCTGACCTTGGATTCCTTGCCGCTCTGTCGCACACCGGTCTCCTGGAAGATCCTGGTGCGCTGCCGATCGAAGCCGGCCTTCATCTTGAGCAGCTCGGCCTCTCGCTCGGACATCTTCAGCCCGAACTTCATCCGGGGCGTCAGCGGCGGGCGCTGACCGGTCGGAGCGTTGATGCTCATCGGCTCATCGTCGCACCGAACCGGCTCCCTGTCACCGAAAAGATCAACGCCCAGCTCCGTGTCGGTCACGGAAAGCGACTGTTATCTTGGGTGGCTCTTAGTAGTCAGCCATGTCAGGCAAGTAAGGTGTCCGCGTACTTGCCTGACAGATATCCAGGGGTCTTCAGGCATGTCAGTCATGTCAGGTGCACTGCCTCGCTACTACCGGGCGGAGCGGGTGGTGGTTGATGAGGACCTTCTCCAACACGGGCGACAGAACCCCAAGATCACGAACCAAGTTGGTGCTGACGGCGCCGCGCCTGTGCCGCGGTCTCGTCGTCGGGGTGGTCGGTCAGCAGGACCACGATGCCGTCGTCGTCTTGGGCGAACACGGCCGGCTCGGTACGCACTGGCCGGAGTCGACGCAGACCCCGGTGTCGGCTTTGATCCGCATCATGTCCTGCTCACCAGGTGACCGGGAGTTCGTGAACGCCGTAGATGACGGCGTCGGTCTTGAACGGCAGGTCCTCGGCCGGTGCGGCGAGGTGCAGGGTGGGGATGCGGCGGAACAGCGTGTCGAAGACGATCTGCAGTTCCATCCGGGCCAGGTTCTGGCCGAGGCACTGGTGCGGGCCGAAGCCGAAGGCGAGGTGGTGGCGGGCCCCGCGCTCGACATCCAGGTCGGCCGGATTCTTGAACACGGCGGGGTCCCAGTTGGCCGACAGGGTCGAGACGATGACGCCGTCGCCGGCCTTGACGCTCACCCCGCCGATGTGCACGTCCTCGGTAGCCACCCGGGCAACGATCGTGTCGATGATGGCGAAGTAGCGCAGCAGTTCCTCCACGGCCATGGGCGTCCTGCCCGGGTCGGCCGTGATCAGGGCCAGTTGGTCAGGGTGGGTGAGCAGCCCGATCACGCCGAGCGAGATCATGTTCGCCGTGGTCTCGTGTCCGGCGGTCAGCAGCAGAAAGGCCAGGCTCACCAGGCCCGCGTGGTCGAGGGTTCCCTCCTGCCGTTGCCGGGCGATCTGCCGGCTGAACAGGTCGTCGCCGGGTTCGGACTCCTTGCGGGTGATCAGATCGTCCATGTAGGCGCGGAGTTCGGCGAAGGCGCGCTGGCGGTCCTCCGGGGAGGAGGTCCGGCGCACCGCCACGGCGGTGCGGCTTTGGAAGAAGTCGTGGTCGCCGTACGGGACGCCGAGCAGTTCGCAGATCACCAGAGACGGCACTGGCAGGGACAACGCCTGCACGAGATCGACCGGGCGCTGGTCGGTGGCGAGCATGTCGTCGATGAAGTGGTCGACGATGTCCTGGATCCGCGGGCGCAGCGCGGCCAGCCGCTTCACGGTGAACTCGCCGATCACCGGACGCCGGGCCGCGGCGTGTTCCGGGCCGTCCATGCCGACCATCGACGGCGGCTGCCTGCGCAGCTGTTGCAGGGTCGCCGCATCGACGTTCAGGAGCGGGAAGCCGTCCTTGCGCCGGTCGGAGGAGAAGCGGCGGTCGGCGAGGATGGCGCGGCCTTCCTCATGCCCGGACACCCACCACGCCTCGGTGCCGCTGGTCAGGCGGATCCTGTTGATCGGCGCCTGCTCGCGCAGCCGCTCGTAGGCGGCCGGCGGGGCGAACGGGCAGCCCCGCTCGACCGGCAGTTCCAGGTCGGCGAGTTCGCTGTCAACGCTCGTCGTCATGAATGGCCTCCCAGTAATAGATCTGGCTGAGTTGTTCCGGTCGTTCAAGGTCGGCGTTCATACGCGCGCCGCGTCGACCGCCGTCCTCGTGGGGGACAGTGATGGCTGCGAGAGGTGTCACCTCGGCCTTTGCGGGCTCGCCGGCACAGGGGTCGTGGGTTGCGCGGTGGTCACCAGGCAACGGGGCCAAGCCGATCGGTGAAGGTCCCTGTCGGTCCGTCGGCGTCGCTCAGCGCGAGTTTGACGATCGGATCGGTGCCCTCGGTGACCGTCAGCTGGCCGGTGTGGTTGTTCATGTCGGTGGCGGTGAATTTGTGGTTGGCGACTTCTCCGGGAGTGATGCAGTTGAACTTGACCTGCGGGATCGCCTGGGCGTACCGGATGGTGATCATGTTCAGCGCCGCTTTGGACGAGGTGTAGGCGAGCTCGTGCATTTTTGAGACGGCCTGCTGTGGATCGGTCACGACCGCGAAGGAGCCGCCGGCGCTGGACACCATCACCACTCGCGGATGGTCCGCCGCCTGCAGCAGGGGAAGGAACGCGTGCGTGACCCTGACCGGTCCGTACACGTTGGTGTCGTAGACGGAGTGAATTTCGTCAACCGTCGTGTCAACGGGCGCGATGAACTTTCCCGGCGCACCGGCGTTGTTGATCAATACATCCAGCCGATCGGTGTGCTCCCGGACGAGCCGGACGGCGTCGGTCACGGACTCGTCCGAGGTCACGTCCAGCGGGACCAGGACCACATTCGCGCCGCCGGCGGTCAGCTTGGCGGCGGCCGTCCGTCCTCGCCCTTCGTCGCGTGAGCCGAGAAAGATCGTCCAGCCCTGTTCGCCGAGCCGCCGGGCCGTTTCAAAGCCGAGTCCTTTGTTGCCTCCGGTGATCAACACCGAGGTCTGTTCCGAGTTCGTCATGCCCTCTAAGACGAGATGCCCCGATCGGCTGTGACACGGTGTGAGCGGCCTCACAGCCGAGAGCTTGTGGGCTGGTATCGGCGGAAGTTGTGTCCATCGGTCAGCCAGTCACCAGATCAGGATCGCTGCGATGGACACGACATGCGGCCCCGCCGGGGATCCCGCTGAAGACAGGACGCGCGAGGTTCGGAGATGTCACTGGCGGGGTCGCTGTCTCGTCTAGGGGGTGCAGGAAAATCCTCGATCAAGGAGTAGATGATGAACCTCGCCCTGTGGATTGCTGCCGGGTTCGTGGCTGTTCTAGCGCTGGGCAGCGGCATCCAAAAGACGTTCGTGCCCAAGGACAAGCTGGCTGCGTTCCATCAGAGGGCGTTTGCCTATGGATGGACCGCAGAGGCCAGTGTCGGCTTGCTCAAGACCTTGGGTGTCCTTGAGCTCCTGGCCGGGGTGGGCTTGATCCTGCCCGCCGCGCTCGGCATCGCACCGCTTCTGGTGCCGGTGACCGCCGTCTGCTGGATCCTGCTGATGGTCGGCGCCATGATCACCCATGCTCGACGCGGCGAATCGATGTTCGTGCTGGTGAACGTGATCTACCTCGCGGTTGCGGCGTTCATCGCGTGGGGCCGCTTCGTCCTTGAGCCCTTCACCGGCTGACGGGCGGCGACACACAGTTCCCGATCATCTGACCCGCTCTGCGGAGGGGCGGTGGTCGATCATGGAGAGTGATGATCATGCGAGTGTTCGTGGCAGGCGGGAGCGGGGTTCTGGGACAGCGGCTGGTGTCGCAGCTCGTGGCGCGAGGTCACCAGGTGACGGCCACGACGACGAGCGCGGCCAAGTTGGGGCTGCTGGCGGGGTTGGGCGCGGAACCGGTGGTGATGGACGGCCTGGATGCGCTGTCGGTCGGTGAGGCGGTGGCCACGGCTCGGCCGGACGCGATCGTGCATCAGATGACCGCGATGTCGATGGCGCACGCGGGCAAGCCCGACATCAAGCACCTCAACCGGTGGTGCACCCGGACCAACCGGCTGCGCACGGAGGGGACGGACCACCTGCTGGCCGCCGCCGAGGCCACCGGGGTCTCCCACCTCGTCGCGCAGAGCCACGCCTCATGGAACGGAATCCGGCAGGGCGGATGGGTCAAGACCGAGGAGGACCCGCTGGACCCGGAGCAGGCTACGGTGGCGCGCGCGGGGGCGGCGGCGATCCGCCATGTCGAGGAGGTGGTCGTCGAGGCCGGCGGTGCGGCCCTACGCTACGGCTGGCTGTATGGGCCGGGGGTCGTCGACGACCCGGTCGAGCTCATCCGCAAGCGGCAGTTTCCGCTGGTGGGGGCCGGTACCGGCTACTCTTCCCGGGTGCATGTGGACGATGCGGCGAGTGCCACGGTCCTGGCGGTGGAGCAGAAGGCCAGAGGGGTGTTCAACATCGTGGACGACGAACCGGCGCCGGCCGGCGAATGGCTGCCGTATCTGGCGGAGTGCGCGGGAGCGAAGCGGCCGAAGCGGGTGCCCACTTGGCTGGCCCGGCTGCTGGCCGGACAGGTGGCGGTGACGATGATGACCGAGCGGCGCGGCTTGTCCAACGCCAAGGCCAAGCGGGAGCTTGGCTGGCGGCTGCGCTACCCCTCGTGGCGGCAGGGTTTCAAGGAGGAGCTGGCATGAGGGCCGAGGAGTTTCAGGAGCTGCGGCCGCTGTTGTTCTCGATCGCCTACCGGATTCTGGGCAGCGTGAGCGAGGCCGAGGACGCGGTCCAGGAGACCTGGCTGCGCTTCGAGGCCGCCCCGACCAAGCTCAGGTCGGCCAAGGCGTTCCTGTCGGCCACGGTGACCCGGATCTCGATCGACGTGCTTCGCTCGGCCCGCGTCCGGCGGGAGGAGTACGTCGGGCCGTGGCTCCCCGAGCCGCTGCTCGCCGACCCTTACCAGGACCCGGAACGGTCGGCGGAGCTGGCCGACTCGTTGTCGATGGCGGCCTTGGTGCTGCTGGAGCGGCTGTCCCCGCTCGAGCGCGCGGTCTTCGTGCTGCGAGATGTGTTCGACTTCGGCTTTCCCGAGGTCGCCTCGGCCGTGGGGCGCTCGGAGGCGGCGTGCCGCCAGCTGGCGGTGCGAGCTCGGCGCCATATGGCCGCGGGCCGCCCCCGCTTCGAGGCGGACCGCAAAGAGCGAGAAGAACTGGCGTCACGGTTCTTCGACGCCCTCCGCGAAGGCGACGTCGCCGCCCTGCAGAACCTGCTGGCTGCCGACGTATCGCTGGTCGGCGACGGCGGCGGCAAGGCCCCGCAACTGGCCAGAGCCGTCATCGGCGCCCAGAACGTGGCCCGGCTGCTCGCCTCCGTCTTCCCCCAGATGGCCCTGATCGGCGTGACGGGCGAGCCGCACGAGGTCAACGGCCAGCCGGGCGCGATCTTCCGCGACCGGGACGGCAAGGTACTCCACGCCCTGGCGCTCGACGTACTCGACGGGCAGATCCAGACGATCCGCACGGTGATCAACCCCGACAAGCTCGGGCACATGGGCCCAGTGGCAGACGCCTGGGCAATCGACCGCGAAGTACGACAGGCACGCTGACCCACGCAATAGCCGCTACGACTGCACCTCGAACCCCAGCGGCCGGGTAGAGCAGCGTGCCGTCGAAGACCACCCTCGATGAGGGCCCCGGCACCGCGGTTCGGGTGGCGGCGCGGGCATGCCCTGCCCTATGGGCAGTTGACCAGGCCGTCCCAGGCCATACCGCGACGACGGCGTGGCAGCTGCGGCCAACCTACTTGCCTGACGTGACTGACAGGCCTTCAAGCAGCTGACCAGCCAGAACGCTCAACAACCCCAGATAACGATGGGATCACTCACGTGCCTCCGTGGATAACCGCAACGCGCGTCCTGCGTCCAGGCAACACGACCTCGCACAACACAACGATCTTCCGGGGAACGGCTTCCTCGTCCATCGGCGTGTGCTTGCTCATACGGGTGCCGTACCCGTACGGAGACGACCGCAGGGAACACCGCGCTCCAATTCTTCGGCAAGGCCACCGTCTCCCTGCCGAGCGGGGAGCCAACAGGTACGCCGCTGGTGCTCGCATCCGGTGGACCACCGTTCGACGAACGGGGCGAGCAGGCGGGGCACCGCGGCCTCGGCCAGGGCGAGTCCCTGGTCCACGGACACGTCGCGGACCTTGTAGAGGCCGTCTCACGCGGACGTGGTGGCTCCCAGGGTGAGCAGGCCGGCACGGGGCTGGAACGGCGACCGGGTGATGGTCCAGCCGATGATCCCGTCGCCGAAGTGCTGCGCTGGGCCGATATCCAGCTGGAACTGCTCACCGGCACGTTGCACGGCCTCTACAACCCCAATGGGCATGGCGCCACCCTGTTCGCGTTCTTCGCCGGAATAGGGGTGCCCGTAGTCTTGGCCGAGAATCCAACGAACCTACCCGTTACCTGCGATAACACAGCCGTTCGCGGTCGATGATGGATCAAACGTGACATCTACTTCTGTAGAGGATCTGCATCGACGGCGCCCACCGTCCTGCTCGCCGTGGCCGCCCTGACTTCGCTGGCTGCCGAGCTGGAACGCACCCACCCCGGTGCCGCCGCGTTGCTGCGTGAAGGCCTGGGCGTGACACTGACGGTGCTGCGTCTGGACGTGCCACCGACGCTGGCCCGCATGTTGCGCTCGACCAACCCCATCGAGTCGAGGATCTCCATCTGCCGCGACCACGCCGCCAACGTCAAACGCTGGCAGGGCGGACAGGTGGCGCCGCCCTGGTCGTGAGAGGTCAGGGCGTCCTTGTGGAGATCGACTTCGTCGCCCATAAAAGCACATAGGGTCAGAGCGTGGACAGTTCGCTCTACGTCCTCGTTGAGGACCTGCGCGGTGAGGGCGTTGAGAAGGTGCTCGACCGTGTGCGGGGGTGCGGCGTGGCCGGGATCACGGTCGGCGCCGTCCATCATGAGTCCCGCGACGTCACTCCGCACGGGCGGTCCAAGCTGACCCTGCGGCACGACGGGGTGCACTTCGACCTGCCGGACGACCTGTTCGCCGAGCTTCGCCTGGTGCCGCCTGCCGGTTACACCGACGCCTTCGACGGGCTGCTCGACGCCTGCCGGGCGCGCGGGCTGAAGCTGCACGGCCGGGCGGTGTTCCTGCGCAACGGCACCCTCGGCGCCCGGCATCCCGACGTGACCGTGCGCAACTGCTTCGGTGACCGCGGCTACCCGACCGACCTGTGCCCGGCCCACCCCG
>NZ_JBFAMX010000312.1:0-11566 GCF_040659615.1 Nonomuraea sp. NPDC049784 | reverse complement strand
CCTTGGTGAGCACGTGCCCGACCAGGCCGGTCGCGGAGGTCAGGGCGATGGAGCCCTCGGTGGCGACCTTGTGGGCCGAGCCGGCGGCGCCAGCGGCGGACATCAGCGAGACGGCGCCCCACGCGGCGGTCCGCAGGGTGAGCTTGTCCTGGTCGGTAAGGGTGATGGACATGGTGGTGTGCTCCTTTAGATCTGTTACGAACTTCAATTGAACGGACGCACCCGGCCTTGAGGCCGCAATCGCTGAACCGTTCATGGCATCCACCATCGCCGACCGCCCTGATACCGGGCCGTTGCCGTCCTGACGCGACCGCTGACACGGCAGCGACACGACCAAGTCGGCCAGTCGGGAGCCAGCCCGTGATCGGGGAAATCCACTCCGTCCACCACCCCTGCCAGCGGCTCGGGTGGGGCGACGAGCGGCGCGTTCTGGCTGTCCCGGGGGGCCGCTGTTAGCGCGGAGTCTGCGCCGTATCAGCGGCCCTTGGCATCGTCTAGCCCGTCGAACGATGAGGAGAACTTCGGCAGCTACGCGCCCACACTCGTGGGGGTGATGGCTTGCGCGGGTACGAGCCCAACGCCTCGCCCCAACCGATCAACGCGCCCGGGTGGGCTCCAGGAGGCCCACCCGGTAACGGCGTAAGGGGCGGCTTGCCCCTGGTCCACCTACTACTTCGACTCGTGGTGGCGGTGGTCGTCGCGCTGCGGCTTCCGGCCGCCGACGACCTCGAACGTGGCGGTGGCGACCTTGTTGCCGACCTTCACGGTCACCGTCTCGGTGCCCGGCTTGGCCTTGGACGGCACGGTCAGGGTCTTGGTGGCGCGGCCGGCGGAAAGCGAGACGCGGTAGTTCTTGCCCTCAGGGCTGGTCACAATGGCCGTGCCCGAGGGCAGGCCCTTGGCGGCGATCGTCACGTCGTACGAGGCGCCGGCACGCACGTGGTCCGAGTCAACGGAGACCTTGAGCGAGGCCGCACGAGCGTCATCGCGACCCTTGAACAGCTGGTCCTGGGGCACGGTGGGGCTCGGGTGCGCCGGCTGCGGGGCCTTGGCGGTCGCCGCGGGCTGCGGCCTGGCGTCAGCGAGGGCGGCGCCCGACAGCGGCAGGGCGAGCACGGCCGCGCTGGCGAGGGTCACGACGAAAGGCTTGGCAAAACGCATGAGTTAGGAATCCGATCCGGGACGACCTGGCCGAACTTCTGAATTCAGCCCCGAAGGTCATCCCCACGCCGAACACCCTGCCGACCCAACCTGAGAAACGCCTTTGATCAACTTATGTATTGGATAAGCGCAGGTAGCAGGCCCCACCTTGGGCCAGTGATCTGCAACACATAGTTTCTCTTATGCGATTTTCAGGTTCTTATCGGATTCGCTCTCAGGATCGGCGACCGCCTCGGATAATGGGCGCGCGAAGGCGATCTTCGCTGGATCACGGCGCGATCACGGAAGGCTGTGTGCCAGCTAAATCCGGACAAAAGCGGATATAGGGGTCGGGCCAAGAGGGATACCTTCCTGCCTCACAGACGCACCGAACGCTCATGGCGTTCCCGCGACGAGCAAGGAGTACCCCCTTGAAGATCAAGCGCACCCTCGTCCCTCTCGGCGGCGGGCTGGCCGCCACGGCGCTGCTGGGCGCCTCGCTGGCCGCCGCCGCGCAGGCGGCCCCGCACGTGAAGCCGACCGAGAGCGTCGGCATCACCAGCGCCAAGGGCATCGCCGCCTACTGGCTGGAGAACAACGGCGCCGCGCTGAAGGCCGCCACCTACGTCGAGGAGGACACCACCGACGTCGACAAGCTCACCACCACGGGCACCCCGTCCACCGACACCAAGGCGGGCTCGGTCGCCCCGACCGGCACCACCACGACCACCACCAAGACAAAGAACGTCAACCTGCCCAAGACCATCGGCAAGGTCTTCTTCGTCGACTCGGCGGGCAAGCAGCGCTGGTGCTCCGCCTCGTCCATCCAGGGCAAGTACGCCAACCTGGTCGCCACGGCCGGCCACTGCGTGTACGACACCTCCAACGACGAGCAGCTCATGGACAACTGGGTCTTCGTGCCCGGCTACTACCAGGGCAAGGCCCCCTGGGGCGTCTACGTCGGCAAGCAGGCGTTCGTGCACTACGACTACAGCGTGTACGAGGACTACGACCGCGACTACGCGTTCGTCTCGGTCTACAACGGTGTGACGATCAAGGACTCGACCGTCACCAAGTCCGAGTACGACACCGACCGGGGCAAGCCGGGCACCGACACGACGAAGGCGGACCACGGCTACTACGACCGGTCGTCGAACACGTACCACGTGATCGACGCCTCGGACGCGGGTCGTCTGGGCGACAACGTCGGCGGCCAGGGCATCTCCTGGAACCAGCCGCTGAAGAAGGCGCACTACGTCTTCGGCTACCCGCAGGCCGCGCAGCCCGACGGCAACAAGCCGTTCACGGGCGTCACGCCGAAGTGGTGCTACGGCACGACCACCGCCAAGACCGTGGGCTCGGCCGCGAAGAAGATCGAGGAGCACGTGGGCCTGAAGTGCTCCATGACCGCCGGCGCCGACGGCGGGCCGTGGCTGCTGAAGTACAGCAGCGCCAAGCGGCTCGGCTATCTCAACGGCGTGACCAGCGCCTTCTACGACCAGGACGAGAACGACCGGGTGGACTACATCAGCTCGCCGTACTTCGACGGCGAGACCTACAGCGTCTACGCCGCCGCGGCCAACGTCTGGTCCGGGAAGCTTTTCTGACCGAAAAGGGGGTAGCAGCTCTGCGTAGCTCTGATTGCGCTTTAAAGGGATAGGAAGGGTCCGGCACGCCGCCGGGCCCTTCCGCGCGTCGCGCGGGAGCCGGCTCTCCGCAGCTCACAGGCGATTCACAAGCAGGAATCATCAAACCTTCATCAAGGCACGTCATCGTCACGAATATGCACACGACCAGCCCGAACTCCACGTCCGAGCCCGTGCGCCGCCTCGACGGCAGCTCGATCAACATCCTCGTCGTGGATGACGAGCCCCCGCTGACCGAGCTCCTTTCCATGGTCATGCGCCAGGAGTCCTGGGACGTCCGCAGCGCGCACAACGACTCCGAGGCCATCCGCGCGGCCCGCGGGTTCCGTCCCGACGCGATCGTCCTGGACGTGATGCTGCCCGACATGGACGGCATCGAGCTCCTGCCGAGGCTGCGCGCGGTGCTGCCGGGCGTGCCGATCCTGTTCCTGACGGCCCTCGACTCGCTCCAGGACCGGCTCGTCGGCCTGCGGGCGGGTGCCGACGACTACGTCACGAAGCCGTTCAGCCTGGAGGAGGTCGTCATCAGGCTGCGGGGCCTGCTGCGCCGCTCGGGCGCGACGCAGGCGCGGGCCGACGCCGGGCTCGTGGTCGGGGACCTCACGCTGGACCAGGAGACCCACCAGGTACGGCGGGCCGGCAAGGAGATCAGGCTCACGCCCACGGAGTTCGAGCTGCTCCGGTTCCTCATGCACAACCCGGGCCGGGTGCTGAGCAAGGGGCAGATACTCGACCGGGTGTGGGCGTACGACTTCGGCGGCCAGAGCAACGTCGTCGAGCTGTACATCTCGTACCTCCGGCGCAAGATCGACGCGCATCGCGAGCCGATGATCCACACCGTGCGCGGCGTCGGCTACACGATCAGACCCACCGTATGACCGTGTCGCTGGAGACCAAGCTGGTGGTCTCCTCGATCGCGCTGCTGGCCGCCGTCTCCGCCGTCATCGCCACGGCGACGACGCTGCTGTTCCACGACTTCCTCATCGACCGGCTCGACAGCCAGGTCACCTCGGCCGCCCACCGCTCGACCAGCGCGGCGGCCCAGCCAGGCGACACGCCGGGCAGCACGCCGCCGCAGGCGCGGGAGGTGTCGTTCCTGCTGTCTCCCGGTCAAGCAGAGGGCACGTTCGGCGCGCGGATCCGCGAGGGCGTGGTGCGGCGCGCCGCGGTGCTGACCGGCATCGCCACCGTAAGCGAGGTGGCCGCGCCGCCGTCGCTCGCCACCGTCACCCGCGAGCCGGTCACGGTCGGCCTGGGCCCGCTGGGCGACTACCGGATGGCCGCCGCCCGGACGCCCGACGGCGACCTGCTGGTCACCGGGCTGCCGCTGGCCGGCGTCACCTCCATGCTGACCAGGCTCGTCATAGTGGAGGCCGCGGTGACGCTGGCCGGCGTCGCGCTGATGGCCGCCGCCTGTACCGTGCTCGTACGCCGTGCCGTACGCCCGCTCGGGCGCCTCGCCGCCACCGCCGCCAGGGTGTCGGAGCTGCCGCTGGCCAACGGGCACGCCGTACGCCTCGCCCGCGTGCCCGAGGCCGACACCGACCCGCGCACCGAGGTCGGGCAGGTGGGCGGCGCGCTGAACCGCATGCTGGGGCACGTCGAAACCGCCTTCGCCGTACGACACGAGAGCGAGACGAGGCTGCGGCGGTTCATCGCGGACGCCAGCCACGAGCTGCGCACGCCGCTGGCCTCCATCGTCGGGTACGCCGAGCTGACCAGGCGAGGCGGCGAGCGGCACGGACCGCAGACGACGCACGCGCTCGGACGCATCCGCTCCGAGGCGGGCCGGATGACGACATTGGTCGAGGACCTGCTGCTGCTGGCCAGGCTGGACGCGGGCCGGCCGCTGGATCTGGTTGAGCTGGACCTCTCGCCGCTCGTGGTCAACGCGGTCAGCGACGCCTACGCGGCCGCTCCCCGGCACCGTTGGCTGATCAACCTGCCCGACCAGCCCGCCGTGGTCCTGGGCGACGCCGACCGCCTGCACCAGGTGATGAGCAACCTGCTCGCGAACGCCCGTACCCACACCCCGCCCGGCACCACGGTCACCGCGACGATCCGGCTCGGGGAGCGGGTGTGCGTGGAGGTCGCCGACGACGGGCCGGGGATTCCCGCGCACGTGCTGCCGCAGGTGTTCGGCAGGTTCGCGCGGGGCGACGGGTCGCGCTCCCGGCTGGCTGGAGGGAGCGGGCTGGGGCTGGCCATCGTGTCGGCGGTCACGGCGGCACACGGTGGACGGGTGGACGTACGCAGCGTGCCGGGCGACACGGTCTTCACCCTCGACCTCCCCCAAGTCGTTCGGTGACTCGGCCCCTCCCACGCCTCCTCCAAGGGACATCAACCCGGTCGGCGGGACCGTCTCGCCGCAGTTGAGCGCATCGCCGCCGTGAGCTGAGGTCCTTCGGGGAAGGAGAAAAGGGACGCGGGCGCGTGGGTGGCGGCCGAAAGGGACAGCAGCCACAGTCGGCGGGATCGTTGCTAGATCCGATCTAGCGGCCCTTCTAGCGCCTAAGAGGTGACGGCGCAGGAAGGGGGCAAACCATGGGTCCGTTGCGGGTGGCGGTGATCATCGGCAGCACCCGGGTCGGCCGCGTCGGCGACAAGGTCGGCGCGTGGTTCGCCGAGCGGGCGCGCCGCCGCCGCGACCTGGGGGTCGAGGTGCTCGACCTGGCCGGGTACGCCTTCCCCAGGTGCTACCCGGAGGAGGCGACGCCGGACATGTGCGGCTTCGCCGGGTCCGTCGGCAGGGCGGAGGCGTTCGTCGTGGTCACCCCCGAGTACAACCGCAGCTTCCCCGCCTCGCTCAAGCAGGCGATCGACTTCGCCTACGACGAGTGGCAGGCCAAGCCCATCGGGTTCGTGGCGTACGGGTCGGGATCGGCCGGCATGTACGCGGTCGAGCAGCTCCGTACCGTCTTCTGCGCCCTGCACTCCGTGACCATGCGCGACTGGGTCGGGCTCGACCTGCTCGGCGAGGACGTCGACGAGCGCGGACGGCCGCGCGACACCGACGACCGCCTGCGGACCGTCGGGGCCATGCTCGACCAGCTCACCTGGTGGGGCCAGGCGCTGCGCGCCGCCCGGCACGCGCAGCCGTACGTCTCATGAAAGGACCGCAATGCCAGATCCAGCGATACAGACCTCCGGCCTGGTCAAGGTCTTCGGCGACACTCGCGCCGTGGACGGCCTCGACCTCGCCGTCCCGGCCGGCGCCGTGTACGGCGTGCTCGGCCCCAACGGCGCGGGCAAGACCACCGCCGTACGGATGCTGGCCACGCTGCTGCGACCGGACGGCGGCGAGGCGACCGTGTTCGGGCACGACGTGGTGCGCGAGGCGGACGCCGTACGCAGCCGGGTCAGCCTGACCGGCCAGTACGCCTCCGTGGACGAGGAGATGACCGGCGCCGAGAACCTGATCCTGCTCGGCCGTCTCCTCGGCCACCGCAAGCCGGCCGCGAAGGAACGGGCGGCGGAGCTGCTGGAGGCGTTCGGGCTGACGGAGGCCGCGGGGCGGCAGGTCAAGACGTATTCAGGCGGGATGCGCCGGCGGATCGACATCGCGGCCAGCATCCTCAACACGCCCGACCTGCTCTTCCTCGACGAGCCCACGACCGGTCTCGACCCGCGCAGCCGCAACCAGGTCTGGGACATCGTGCGCGTCGTCGTGGCCCACGGCACGACGGTGCTGTTGACCACGCAGTACCTGGAGGAGGCCGACCGGCTGGCGAGCCGCATCGCGGTCATCGACCACGGCAGGGTCATCGCCGAGGGCACCCCAGGTGAGCTGAAGTCGTCGATCGGGTCCGGCTCCGTCCACGTACGGCTGCGCGACCCGGCCACCCGCGGCGAAGCCGAGCGTCTGCTCGCCGAGACGCTGGACGCGCCCGTCTACCTGGAGGCGGACCCGGTGGCGCTCACGGCCCGCATCACCGGTGACGGCGGGGAGGCGGCGCAGGCCGCCCGCGCCCTCGGGCGACTGGCCGAGGCCGGCATCGTCGTCGACGACTTCTCACTCGGCCAGCCAAGCCTGGACGAGGTCTTCCTGGCACTGACCGACCGCCCCGCGACCGAGGAGGCAGCATGAGCACCACCACCGAGACCACGTACGCGCCCGCGGCCGAGATGCTCGGCACGGTGCTCGCTCCTGGGGTCAAGCCGCCGCGGCCCAGCGCCTGGTCGGCGTCGGTCACCTTCGGCTGGCGGGCCATGTTGAAGATCAAGCATGTGCCGGAGCAGCTGTTCGACGTGACGGCGTTCCCGCTGATGATGACGCTGATGTTCACGTACCTGTTCGGGGGCGCGCTGGCCGGGTCGCCGACCGAGTACCTGCAGTTCCTGCTGCCGGGCATCATGGTGACCAGCGTCGTGATGATCACGATGTACACCGGCGTGGAGGTCAACAAGGACATCGAGAAAGGCGTCTTCGACCGCTTCCGTACCCTGCCCATCTGGCGCCCTTCGACCATGGTCGGCTACCTTCTCGGCGACGTCCTGCGGTACACGCTGGCCTCGACGGTCATCCTGCTGGTCGGTCTGGTGCTGGGCTTCCGGCCGCAGGGCGGGGTGGCCGGTGTGCTGGGCGGGATCGTGGTGCTGCTGGCGTTCTCGTTCGCGTTCTCGTGGATCTGGACGATGTTCGGGCTGCTGATGCGGAGCGAGAAGTCGGTGATGGGGGTCAGCATGCTGGTGCTGTTCCCGTTGACCTTCCTGAGCAACGTCTATGTGGAGCCCTCGACCATGCCGGGGTGGCTGCAGGTGTTCGTGAACGCGAACCCGATCACGCACCTGGTGTCCTCCGTGCGGTCGCTGATGGCGGGCGCGCCTGACGGCGCGGAGCTCATGTGGGTGCTGGTTTCGGCGCTGCTGCTCATCGCCGTGTTCGGCACCCTCACCATGCGCCTGTACAACAGGAAGTAGCGGCACCACTTAACTACCGAGCCACGCAGGGGTTATGCAGGTCAGCGGGCCACCACAGCATCGTGGCCCCCTCCCGTGGAACCCCGAGGAGATAGGGGCGTGGCCTCCTTGCGGCCCTTACGCGGCGCCTGTGCACCGATACGTGTGGCATACGTCGTCGAGCTCGACCCTGTGGCCGAGCAGCAGCGCGACGCCCTGCCGGTCGCCGCCGTCGTTTCCCTTCATGGAGCTGCTCGCCATGCTCGGGGTCGCCCCGTGGAGCGGAGAACCGCTCCGGCGGGACAGCCCGAAGGCGAATCTGCTCACTCACCCCTTCGGCGACAACCGCGGGTTGGCCACGTACGTGGTCATGGAGGAGCGCCGTCTGGTGTACGTCGTCCGCATCGCTTGGGTCGGATGACCGGGACCGCAGGTCAGAGACGCCGTGTCGGTACAACCGGAAGTGAGACGTCACCTGGCGCCCCTGCTCAGAGGCGCCAGGTGATGGGCCGGTCCGGCTGGTAGCGGCAGGTGGAGCCGGTCGAGACGGCGGCGCGGAGGTGGGCGGCCAGCTCGGGATGGGCGCGGTCGAGCTTGCGCAGCACGTCGCGGATCCTGGCGGTGACGGTCTTGCGGGCGCGCTCCGCCTCGTCGCCCAGGCGGCGCGTCCGCCCGCCGAGCCCCGCCGCGGCCCGCAGCTCCTCCAGCAACGCCGCCCGCTCCCGGTCGAACTCGGCCGCCCGCAGATCGTCCCCCAGCTCCGCGGCCCGGTCGATCTCGTCGTCGAGCAGAACCAGGCGGTGCCGGTAGCGGCTCTTGGCCTCCTCGTCGAGCACGTCGTCACCGCCCATCCGCCGGGCCGCGACCACGACCTCGCCGCCTGCGGGGTCGAGCAGGAGCACGGCGGGCACGTCGTCACCGGGACGGCTCAGCAGCGTGTGGAGGTCGCGCAGGCCCTTGGCGTCGGGCATGTGCGCGGTCCGGCCCGCGAACGCCAGCGACCAGACCTCAGCGTCCCTCCTGAACTCCGCGCCACCGGTCAAGGAGCCGTCCGGCCGGGGCGCGACCGGCTCGGGCCGCGCCGGGCGTACGGACTCCAGGAGGTGGCGCATGCCCAGCTCGCCCGCCTCCCTGCGCACCCCGGCGAGCAGCCCCTCCGCCGCCTCGGCGTCACCGGGCCCGCCGCGGGAGAGCAGCGTCTCGGCCAGGCGCGCGCGGGCGGTCACCGACCACGGCCGCGCCCGCATCCGGTCGGCGGAGCGGTAGGCGGCCGTGAACCCCTCGACGGCCTGCGCCCAGCGCCCCTCAGCGGCGTCCAGCAGGGCGAGCCAGAGATCGTAAGGTCCGCTGATGTCCCAGCCGAACAGCGACACCACCCACCGCCCCCGATGCGGCGCCAGCGCGGCGCGGGCCCTCGCGCACAGCTCCGGGTCCTGGGTGGCCGCCGCCACCTCCGCCTGGAACCGCAGCCACAGCGGCTGCGTCATGGGCTCGCGCGGCTCCCCGCCGGCGAAGTGGCGCAACGCGGTGTCGACGTCGCCGATCTGCAGGGCCGTGAGCGCCTCCAGCACCGGCACGCACGGATGGCCGGTGCCTCTGAGCTCGCGGGCCAGCTCTTCCGCCGCCTCGACCCTGCCCTGTAGCGACATCAGGGCCCACCGGTGATGGATGATCATGAACACGAAATGATCGTGCAGCGGGTCCACGTGGATCCCCGACAGCGCCGACTCCGCCTCGGCGAAGCGGCCGGTGAAGGCCGCCACGATGCTCGCATCGACGGAAGTGGACAGGTCGAGGTGGGGCCGGCCACTGCGCCTGCCCCTGGCGGCGTAGTCGTCGAAGGCCTCGAGGTAGCGGGGGTCGCCCTGCTCGATCATGGCGACCCAGCGCAGCGCGGCGGCGAAGTGGCCCAGCTCCCAGTCGGACGTCCGCCTGGCCACCTCGATCATTTCGCCGGTCAGCGCCACTCGCTCCTCCGCCGTGCCCGGCCCCCAGATGATGTCGTGGTGCGTCCAGAGGCTGAACGCCAGCGCGTCGTCATCGCCTCCCCGCCTGGCCAGCTGGGCGAGGTGGAGAACGAGCTCGAGCGCCAGCCGCTCATCGGGCGCCGAGCCGCCGATCAGCCTGCCGTGGGCCTCTCTCAATCGATCGAGGGCCTCGTCGAGACCGTAGTGGGAGTGTAACGTCAGCGCCACACGGGCCGGCAGCTCGGGGTCGTCGAGCTCGCGGGCGATGGCGGCGGCCTGCTCGAACGCCTCCCTCGCCTCGTCCTGCTCCCCGAGGTGGTGCAGCTCCCTGCCCAGATCGAGAGCGATCACGGCGTGCCTGCGCCGGTCGACGCCGGCGCTCAGTTCGTACGCCCTGCGCATATGGCCCAGCTGCTCCTCCCCCGCCAGCCGACCCTTCGCGTCGCGGGCCGCCGCCAGCAGGAGGTCGATCACCCGATCAGGGGCCAGGCGGTCGCGGGCGAGGTGGGCGTGCCCGGCCAGGTCGCCCGGCAGGACCTTGCCCGCCAGCCCGGGCGAGCGGTCGAGGGCGCGGACGATCGCACCGTGCAGCTCGCGCGGGTCGTTCAGCGACTCGTAGAGGGTCTCGCGCACCAGATCGTGGGCGAACGCGAACACGCCGCCGCCCTTGGCCACCACGAGCTTGGCCACCACGGCCACGTCCAGCAGCCGGTCGACGTGCGCGACGGGCGCCGCGACGCTCGCGGCGAGCACCTGCCGGTGGAACTCCCGCCCGAGCACCGCCGCGGCGGGCAGCATCTCGGACACCTGCCGCGGCAGCAGGGACAGGCGGCGCAGCAGCGCGTCGCGCACGCCGGGCGCGACGGCGCTGGCCGAGCCGCCGCTGCGCCACAGCCTGGCGGTCTGCTCGACGAAGAACGGGTTTCCGCCCGTGCGCAGATGGACCTCCGCGACCAGCTCGGGCGGCGGCTCCTGGCCGGCCGTGCGGGCCATGAGCGCGCCGACCTCCACCTGGTCGAGCCCGGTGAGCGTGATGGTGGTGGCCCGCGCGACGAGCGGCGACAGCAGGTCGCGCAGCGGGTGGTCGATCGGCTCGACCTCGGCGTCGCGATAGGTGCCGATCAGCAGCAGCCGCTCGAACCAGGTCTGCTGCGCCGCGAACTCCAGCAGCCGGAGCGAGGCCGGGTCGGCCACGTGGAGGTCGTCGATGACGACCACCACCGGTCGCCGCTGCGACAGCGAGACCAGGGCTGAGGTGACCGCGTCGTAGAGCTGGAAGGCGTCGGTGGCCGCCGCGCGGCTCCGGCCCTCGCCGAGCAGGGCGGCCAGGCTGTCGCCCGCCGCCGCCTCCACCGCGGCCCACTCCTGCGGCTCAGCGGCACGCCGCAGGGCCCGGATGACCTGGACCCACGGCCAGAAACCAGGGGCGCTGCCGGAATCCCAGCACGCGCCCCCGACCACCAGCGCACCCTGCCGCCTGGCCTCACCTGCCGCGCTCGTGACCAGCGTGGTCTTGCCGATGCCCGCCTCGCCGGTGACCAGCACCAGGCCGCCGTGGCTGCCGATCACCCTGGCGATCTCGGCACGCATCAGCGCGGCGGGGTGCTCCCTGCCGATCAGCTCGTGTGCCGCGACGTCGATAGGCATGACGCTTGCACGCTAGCCGCCTGGGCCGACAATTTTCCACGGCGGCTACCAGGCCACCTCCAGGGAGCTCAGGCCGTACACGATGTGGGAGGAGCGGAAGTCCGCGGCGCCTGCCTCGCGCAGCCCCGGGAAGCGCTGGAGCAGCGCGGGGAAAGCGATGCGCAGCTCCATGCGGGCCAGCGGGGCGCCCAGGCAGTGGTGGATGCCGTGGCCGAAGGCGACGTGGCCGGGGGCGCCGCGGGAGATGTCGAACGTGTCCGCGTCGGG
>NZ_JBFAMX010000311.1:0-11567 GCF_040659615.1 Nonomuraea sp. NPDC049784 | reverse complement strand
GGCCGCGTCGTGGATCGCCGTCACCGTTGTGATCGTCGTCAGGCGGCGACTGGACGGAGCGGTGCGACGGGCGGTCGAGCGGGCCGCCGGCACCGCCGCCGGAGTGATCGCCGGTTCCGCCGTGCTGCTGTGGGTGCCGCCGTCGTGGCTGTTCGTGCTGCTCGTCGCCGTGCTGGCCGCACTCAGGCCGGTGCTCAAGGAGCGCCACTACACCATGTACGCGACCGTCATGACGCCACTCGTCCTGCTCCTCATGGAGGGCGGCGGACGTGTGGCACCTGCGACGATCGGGTACCGGCTGGCGGACACGGTCATTGGCTGCGTGCTGGCTCTGGGGCTCGGTTACCTGCCCTGGGCGGCACGCCGGGAGGGGAGCGTTCGTGCCGTCTTGGGCTGACCACGCGATCTGGTGGCACGTCTACCCGCTCGGCTTCACCGGAGCCCCCGCCACCGCGGCGGTGCCGCCCGCCCCCGACGGCGTGCGGCACCGGCTGCGCCACCTCGAGTCGTGGCTGGACTACGTCGTCGAGCTGGGCTGTTCGGGCCTCCAGCTCGGTCCGATCTTCGCCGCCGAGTCCCATGGGTACGACACCATCGATCACTTCAGGATCGACCCGCGCCTCGGCGACGACCACGACTTCGACTCCCTCGTCGCCAAGGCGCGCGACCGTGGGCTGCGGGTCATCCTCGACGGCGTGTTCAATCACGTGGGCCGCTCCTTCCGAGCCGGTGACCGGTGGTTCAGGCGGGGCCCCGAGGGCTACGAGGTCTTCGAGGGCCACGACGGGCTCGTCGTGCTCGACCACGCCGAACCCGCCGTGCAGAAGTACGTGGCCGGTGTGCTCGACCACTGGCTCGGCCGCGGCGCCTCGGGGTGGCGGCTCGACGCCGCCTACGCCATACCGGCCTGGTTCTGGAGGAAAGTCCTGCCTGAGGTTCGGGTACGGCATCCCGAGGCGTGGTTCGGCGGCGAGATGATCCACGGCGACTACGCCGGATATGTCAGGGAGTCGGGTCTCGACTCGGTCACCCAGTACGAGCTGTGGAAGGCCATCTGGAGCTCGCTCAACGACCGGAACCTCTTCGAGCTCGCCTGGGCCCTCGACCGCCACAACAAGCTGCTCGACACGTTCGTACCGCTCACGTTCGTCGGAAACCACGACGTCACCAGGCTCGCAACCCGGCTCGACGACCCTCGCCACCTGGGGCACGCGCTGGCCGTGCTCTTCACCGTCGCGGGCCTGCCCAGCGTCTATTACGGGGACGAGCAGGCGTTCCAGGGGCTGAAGGAGGAACGGGCGGGCGGCGACGACGCGATCAGACCGGCGTTCCCCGCGGAGCCCGGCGGGCTGGCGCCGTACGGAGTCGAGGTGTACCGGCTTCACCAGCGGCTCATCGGCTTCCGAAGGCGTCATCCGTGGTTGCAGAGAGCCCGGACCACAGCCGAACACCTCACCAACACGGCCGTCGCGCTCCGCAGCCGCCCGGCCGGCGGCTCCGGGCAAAGTGGCGTGGAGGTCGTCACCCTGCTGAACCTCGGCGACCACCCGCACCGCTTCCTCATTGGCGATGCGCAAGCCGCCTTCCAGGGCGAGCGAGAGGATCCGGCCGTCGTCCCCGCCCATAGCTGGCGCATCGTGACTCAGGTCACCAAAGAGATAGGGAATAGAGGGAGCGCAGGGATCCGTTGACCACGGCGTGAACGAGGCATACGCGAACGACACGAGCGCCCACCGGGACGACTCGTGTTGTCGTATGGGGCGAATGCCGAGCTGAGCAGAGAATCCGCCCGTTCCTCTCCGAAGGTCACCATGATCGCACCTGGTTTCGTGCTGCGCAGGCTGAGCCACCTGCCCTTCCACCCCGGCACACGCTGACACCAGCCCCTCTCTTCCGGTGATGTACGTTTCCGCGGCCCACCGCCGGGCCGCTCTCAGTCGTGGGGATATTCCGTGATCCAGGCTTCAGGCCTGCGCAAGCAGTACGGGGACACCGTCGCCCTGGACGGCGTCGACCTGCACGTGCGCGAAGGCGAGATCTACGGCGTGCTCGGCCAGAGCGGCGCCGGCAAGAGCACGCTCCTGCGCTGCGTCAACCTGCTCGAACGCCCCACCGCGGGCACCGTCACCGTCGCCGGGCAGAACCTGACCGCGCTGCGCAGCGCCGAGCTCAACCGCGCCAGGCAGCGCATCGGCATGATCCACCAGCACTTCGCCCTGCTGAACTCGCGCACGGTCGCGGGCAACATCGCCTTCCCGCTGGAGATCATGGGCGTGCCCAGGGCCGAACGCGACCGGCGGGTCGCCGAACTGCTGGAATTGGTGGGGCTGGAAGGCCGCGGCAAGGACCGCCCGAACCAGCTCTCCGGCGGCCAGAAGCAGCGAGTCGGCATCGCCAGGGCACTCGCGGGCAACCCCGCCGTGCTGCTGTCGGACGAGGCCACCTCCGCGCTCGACCCGGCCACCACCCAGTCGATCCTCGCCCTGCTCAAGCGGCTCAACGCCGAGCTGGGCCTGACGATCCTGCTCATCACCCACGAGATGAACGTCGTCAAGAGCGTCTGCGACTCGGTCGCCATCATGTCGCACGGCCGCATCGAGGAGTCCGGCGCCATCGCGGACCTCATCAGGACGCCGGGATCCCGCTTGACCAGGGAGATCTTCCCGCTGCCCGAGCCCGCCCCGGCCGGCTCGGTGACGCTGACGTTCACCGGCGACCCGCGGCAGCCGGTGGTGTCGGAAGTGGTCAGGAAGTTCAACGTGGACCTGAGCATCCTGGGCGGCTCGATCGAGGACCTCGCCGGTGGCTCGGTGGGCCGCCTGCGTGTCGCGCTCGACGGGTCCGACTCGGCCGCGGCGCTGGCGTACTTGCGTTCCGCGGGCCTGATCGTGGAGGTGGAGGCCGCATGACCTGGGACGAGATGCTGCCGCTGCTCTGGCCGGCGACGCTGGAGACGGCGCAGATGGTCGGCTGGTCGACGCTGTTCACCGCGCTGCTCGGGCTGCCGCTCGGTGTGGCGCTGGTGGTGTTCGACCGGAACGGGCTGCGGCCGCTCCCGGCGTTCAAGTCGGCGCTCGGCTTCGTGGTCAACGTCGGACGGTCCCTGCCGTTCATCGTGCTGATGATCGCGATCATCCCCTTCACCAGGCTCGTCGTCGGGACGACCATCGGGACGGCCGCGTTCGTCGTGCCGCTCACCGTCGGCGCGGTGCCGTTCTTCGCCCGGCTCGTCGAGACGGCGCTCCGGGAGGTCGGCGCGGACGTGGTGCAGGCGGCGCAGGCCATGGGCGCGAGCCGCACCACCATCGTGCGCAAGGTCCTGCTGCCCGAAGCGCTGCCCGGGCTGATCGCGGGCCTGACCGTGACCGTCGTCGCGCTCATCGGCTACTCCGCCATGGCCGGCACGCTCGGTGGCGGCGGGCTCGGCGACCTGGCCGTCCGGTACGGCTACCAGCGGTTCGAAACGCTGCTGATGATCGTGACCGTCGTCCTCCTCCTCGTGATCGTGCAACTCCTGCAGAGCCTGGGCGACTGGGTCGCTCGGCGCCTATCCCACAAATAAGGAAAAATCATGAAATTTCGTTTTATAGCGGGTGCTGTTGCGCTGGCCTTGTCGCTCGCCGCATGCGGGACGTCGCAGCCGGCGACAAAGACGGCCGAGTCCGCTGACACCGTGCTGAAGGTGGGCGCGAGCCCGGTGCCGCACGCGGAGATCCTCAACTTCGTCAAGCAGAACCTGGCCCCGGCCGCCGGGCTCAAGCTTGAGGTCGTGGAGTTCACGGACTATGTGCAGCCCAATGTGCAGCTCGACGAGGGCCAGCTGAGTGCGAACTTCTTCCAGCACAAGCCGTACCTGGACGACTTCAACGCCTCCAAGGGCACCAAGCTGAGCTTCGTCACGCCGGTCCACCTCGAGCCGCTGGGCCTGTACTCGAAGAAGATCACCTCCGTGTCCGCGCTGGCCAGTGGCGCCACCGTGGCCCTCCCCAACGACGCCACCAACCTGGGCCGCGCGCTCAAGCTGCTCGCCGACAACGGCGTGGTCAAGCTCAAGGACGGCGTCGGCACCGCCGCCACCGAGCGCGACGTGGTCGAGAACCCGAAGAAGCTGCAGTTCAAGCCGCTCGAGGCGGCTCAGCTGCCGCGCTCGCTCGAGGACGTCGACGCCGCCGTGATCAACGGCAACTACGCCATCGAGGCCGGGCTCAAGCCCGCTTCGCAGGCGCTGGTGCTGGAGAAGACCGAGGGCAACCCGTACGTCAACGGCCTGGTCGTCCAGGCCGGCCACGAGAAGGACGCCAACATCGTCACCCTCGGCAAGCTCCTGCAGGACCAGAAGGTCAAGGAGTTTATCAAGCAGAAGTATGAGGGCTCAGTGATCCCCGCAAAGTGATGGTATGGTTACGCACGGGTGATGGAAGGGGTCGAAGGCACCGGGCAACCGGGAAACGGCTCCCTGGCCCGCTATCGGCCATCACCCCATCGCGGCGGCGGCACGCCGTCCGGGGCGTTTGTCAACCGCCCATACGCTACGGTCGTCCGCAGCCAGTCGGGAGTCGCGAGAGCGAGCCCCCTCCTCCCAGGTGGGTGCAGTTGGCCAAGCAGAAGTACGACGATCCATGGCCCCTGCGAAGTGACGATGCTTCCGGATTTCTGGACGACAGAATAGTGTTCGGTCATGTATCCGGGAGCCATCGCAGCAGTCACCCCAGACAAGCCCGCTGTGATCATGGCGGGCTCCGGACGGATCATCACCTATCGCGAGCTTGACGAGGAGTCGAACCGCCTGGCCCACCTGTTCCGCGCGGCCGGGCTACACCCGGGCGACCACATCGCCTTCATGCTCCCCAACCACCCGCTCTTCCTGACGGTCGCGTGGGCGGCGCTGCGCTCGGGCCTGTACTACACGCCGATCAGCTCGCGCCTGCAGACCGACGAGCTGGCCTACATCGTGAACAACTGCGGCGCCCGGGCCTTCGTCTCCAGCGCCGACCTCGCCGGCGTCGCCGGCTCGATCACCGCCGCCACGCCCGGCGTCGAGGTACGGCTCATGCTGGACGGCGTGGCCGAGGGCTTCGAGTCGTACGAAGAGGCGGTCGCCAAGCAGCCGGCCACCCCGGTCGACGACGAATGCATGGGCACGGACATGCTCTACTCGTCGGGCACCACGGGACGGCCGAAGGGCGTCAAGATCCCCTCCGCGCACGGCCCGCTCACCGAGCCGGGCACGTTGCTCCATCTCATCCAGGCGTTGTTCGCGCCGTCGGCGGACAGCGTCTACCTCTCGCCCGCGCCGCTCTACCACGCCGCGCCACTGCGCTACAGCCTGACGTTCCAGCGGCTCGGGGCCACGGTGGTGGTGATGGAGCGCTTCGATCCCGAACAGTTCCTGGCGCTGGTGGAGCGGTACGGGGTGACGCACTCGCAGCTCGTGCCGACGATGTTCATCAAGATGCTCAAACAGCCGGAAGAAATCCGGACAAAGTATGAGCTTTCATCGCTCCAGTGTGCGATCCACGCCGCCGCCCCCTGCCCCGTCCCCGTCAAGGAACAGATGATCGACTGGTGGGGCCCGATCATCCACGAGTACTACGCGGGCACCGAGGGCAACGGCTTCCTCTACGTCAACTCCCAGGACTGGCTCCAGCACAAGGGCACGGTCGGCCGCTCGCTGCTCGGCGTCGTGCACGTCTGCGACGAGGACGGCAACGACGTGCCGCCGGGCGAGGACGGCACGATCTACTTCGAGAACGGTGGCCGGTTCGAGTACCACGGCGACCCGGACAAGACACGCTCCGCACAGGACCCCCAGGGCCGGGGCTGGACCACGCTCGGCGACATCGGCCGCCTGGACGATGACGGCTTCCTCTACCTCACCGACCGCCGCTCGTACATGATCATCTCTGGTGGCGTGAACATCTACCCGCAGGAGGCCGAGAACGTGCTGTCGGTGCACCCGAAGGTGGCCGACGTGGCGGTGTTCGGGGTGCCGGACGAGGAGATGGGTGAGCAGGTCAAGGCCGTGGTCGAGCCGGTGTCCATGGCGGAGGCGGGCCCGGAGCTGGAGGCGGAGCTGATCGCGTACTGCCGGAAGCGTCTGGCACACTACAAGTGCCCGAAGTCGGTGGACTTCCGCGAGGAACTCCCGCGCCATCCGACGGGCAAGCTTTACAAGCGCCTGCTCAGAGACGAGTACTGGCCGGTTCGCGGGTAAAAACTTCGGAATTTCGTACCACTCGCGCCCTGGGCCCCCACCTCGATCGATAAAGCAGCTGTCAACCCTCTCAGAAAGCTCCAAGGACCGGCTTAACCAGCTCTTACGCGAGTCTTGGCACCCTTGAGTCATCGGGACTCGAGGGAGATGACAGATGAACGCCAATGAGCCTCACGAGCAGGGCACCGGCGGGTGGAGCCAGTTCGGCAGCACCCCGCCGGCCGCCGGGGGCTTCCCCCGCAGAGACACGCAGATCCTGGGACAGCCGCTTCCTCCGCCCCCGCCGCCGAAGAAGCCCGGCTTCTCCTTCATGGGGCGCAGGGCCATCGCCGGCCTCGCCCTCGCGGCCACGGCCATCGGCGGCGGCGTCGTGGGGGCCGTCGTCGCCAACGCGTTCCAGCCCGAGCAGCTCGCCAGCAGCGCCACGCCGAGCCCCGTCTTCAAGTCGGCCTCCAACCAGCTCACCATCGCGCAGGTGGCCGCCAAGGTGCAGCCGAGCGTCGTGATGATCCAGGGGCAGACCGGTGAGGGCTCGGGTGTCGTGCTGTCGGAGGACGGGCTCATCCTCACCAACAACCACGTGGTCGAGGGTGCGAGCCAGGGCGGCAGCGGGCAGATGACCGTCAAGTTCAACGACGGCAAGACCGCCAAGGCCAGCGTCGTCGGCACCGACCCGGCCACCGACCTCGCCGTCATCAGGGTGGAGGGTGTGTCGGGGCTGACCAAGGCGACGCTCGGCGACAGCGACATCGTCAAGGTCGGTGACCCCGTACTGGCCATCGGAAGCCCGCTCGGCCTGGACGGATCCGTCACCGCCGGCATCGTCAGCGCGCTCGACCGCACGCTCACCGTCGGCGGCGAGCAGCAACAGCAGATCCCGCCGGGCTGGGGCCAGGAGCAGCAGAGCCAGGGGAGCGGGGCCACCACGATCGGCGGCGCCATCCAGACCGACGCCGCCATCAACCCCGGCAACTCCGGCGGCGCGCTGGTGAACGCCGCGGGCGAACTGATCGGCATCAACACCGCCATCGCCTCGGACGCCGCGGGCGGCGGCGTCGGCTTCGCCATCCCGGTCAACACCGCCAAGCAGGTCTCCGAACAGCTCATCAACAGCGGCAAGGTCAGCCACGCGTTCCTGGGCGTGAGCGTCACCGACGCGACAGGCGACGTGCCGGGCGCCCTGGTCAGGCAGGTCACCGACGGAAGCCCGGCGGCGAAGGCGGGACTGCAGCAGGGCGATCTGATCACCAAGATCGGTGACAAGGCGGTTGACGGCGGCGATACTGTAGTTGGGCAGGTCAGAGGTTTCAAACCGGGCCAACAGGTCAAGATCACATACATGAGGGACGGCAAGACCAACGAGGTCACCGTGACCCTCGAAGAGAAGAAATAACAGGACCCCCTCCCGGACGGGTGTGCCGTCGAGATCGCTGCGGACTCGGCGGCACACCCCCCCATTTTCTGGGAGAAGCTTTACTCAGGAGAAGCGCCGGCCCTCGTCGCGCCGGTAGGCCCAGCCGGCCGCGAGCGCCACGACGACGGTCCACACGGCCAGCATGACGAGGGCGACCACGTCGGGGCTGCGGCCCGCGGTCGCCGCCCAGAGCAGCTCGGCCGCACCCCTGGTCGGCGTGTACGGGGAGATGACCTCGATGAAGCCGGGCAACACCGAGGGCGGCAACAGCAGCCCGCCGATCACCGCCAGCGGGAAGAACAGGATCTGCGACACCGCGATCGCGCCCTTCGAGCTCAGCAGGAATCCGATCAGCAGGCCCAGCAGCATGAACGGGATCCCGCCCGCGACCAGCGCGACCAGCCCGAGCAGCAGCCGCAGCGGCGTGATCGTGGCTTCGGTGAAGAACGCCGCCAGCAGCAGCACGGGAATCACCGAGATCAGCATGACGGCCACCGTGGTGAGGATCCGCCCGGCGAAGCGGGGGAACGGGCCCGCGGGGAGCGTGCGCAGGTACGGGTTCCAGGGCTGCTCGCGGTCCTGGGCGACGCTGATGGCGAGCCCGATCAGCGCGCCGGACATCGCGCCGAAGAACATCAGCGACGCCGTCGCCGTCGTGGCGGCCTCGGGATCGTGGCCCGCGAACGGCACCACGAACGCCAGCATCGACACGGCCGGGAAGAACGCGCTGGCCAGGATGCTGATGGGCACCCTGATCTGCTCCAGCATGAGGTAGCGGGTGTGCGCGAGGACCAGGCTAGGCATGCGCGGACTCCTTCGAGGTGATGGCGAGGAAGGCCTCCTCGAGGGTGGTCGGCCTGATCTCGAGCCCGGAGAACGGCGTGCCGCTCCGCACCAGCTCGACGACCAGCCGGTCGGGGTCGGTGGTCATCAGATGGATGCGGCCGTCCTCGCGTTCGGAGCCGATCACTCCGGGCAGCTCGGGCAGGTCGGCGGCGACCAGTGAGACGCGCCGCACGCCCACGATGTCGCGTACGGCCCGCACGGTGCCGTCGGCCAGCACGCGGCCGTGGCCCACCACCACGACCCGCTCGGCCAGGGCCTCGATCTCCTCCAGGTAGTGGCTGGTCAGCAGGACGGTGCCGCCTCCCTCGTGGAAGGCCCTGACGCCGTCCCACAGCGAGCGCCTGGCCTCGACGTCCAGGCCGGTCGTGGGCTCGTCCAGGAAGACCAGCTTCGGGTCGCCCGCGAACGCCAGTGCCACGGCCAGCCGCCGCTTCTGCCCGCCGGACAGGCCGCCGACCTGCCGCTTGACCAGGTCGCCGAGGCCGAAGCGATCGAGCAGCTCCCCTCTGTCTGCCTTTTTCGTGAAGTGTGCGGATACGAAGTCGACGATCTCGCCGACCCGTAACGTCTCCGGCAGCCCCGTCTCCTGCGGGGTCACGCCGATGCCGCGCCGCATGGCCGGATCCTGGGGCGAGCCGCCGAGCAGCTCGACCGTGCCGGATGTCGGGCGGCGCAGCCCCACGAACAGGTTGATCAGAGTGGACTTGCCCGCCCCGTTCGGGCCGAGCAGCCCGACCAGCTCACCCGCCCGGATGTCGAGCGAGATGCGGTCGAGCGCCAGCACGTCGCCGTAGCGGCGGGTGACCTCGATCGCCCTGGCGAGGATCGTCATGACATTCCCCCTGCATTGTCCAGCAAGGCGCGAATCGCCTTGGTGTAGTCCTCGAAGGCCAGCCGTCCGCGCTTGGTGAGCGCCACGTACGTGACGGGGGTGCGGCCTTTGTGCGTCTTGGTGATCTGGACGTAGCCGACCTCCTCCAGCTTGCTCAGGTGCACCGAGAGGTTGCCGGCGGTCATGCCGAGCAGGTCCTTCAGCGAGGGGAACGCCATTTCGTTCCCCTCGCCGAGCACGTTGAGCGCGGCGACCACCCGGAGCCTGGCCTGCGCGTGGATCACCGGGTCGAGCTCGGGCGGCGCCTTGTCCGCGGTCACCGGCAGCGCCTCAGCCACAGGCCCGCGACGATGAAGCCGCCTCCCAGCAGCACGGCAGTCAGCAGCGCGTGCCAGCCGGCGCCGAGCAGCACGCCCAGGGCGTCGACCCCGGCGACCCAGGCGCCGATGAAGAACATCGGCCAGTTGAGCCAGATCGCGCCTCCGGCCATGTGCATGATCGCGACGACCAAGAGCGACGCGCCTCCCCAGACGAGTCCGCTCTCGTCGGGAGGCAGGAGGGTGCTCAGCCTGACGCCGATGATGACCACGAGCATCATCCCGGCGAACCACGCGTACCCGTACATCGTGCCCCTGGCCGTATGGTCGCCGCGGACGCCCCTGTTCATCCGGACGATCCCGAACGCGGCCACCGCCCCGGCCACGAGCTGCGCACTCATGAGCACCGCCAGCGCCTGCATCTGGGAGATCGGCGCGTAGGCGTGGCCGTTGAGGCCGTAGTGCAGAAAGAACGCGGTGAAGCCGAGCAGCCAGGCGATGCCCCAGGGGACGTAGAGCAGGAGCGGGTCGCCGTGCAGCCACCGCACGGTGGCGACACTCTGCTCCTCGATGACGCGCAGCATCTCCTCGGGACTCGCCACGTGATCGTCGTCGCTTGTCATCGCAAACCCCTCGTTCTCTCAAACTGGTTTGTACTATAAACCAGATTGCCGCGCCAACTCAATCCCATCTTCAGGCAGGGGCTCAGCGCCTGGTCAGGACCTCGGACTCCCACAGGTCGCGGTAGTAACCGGGCACGGCGACGAGCTCGTCATGCCGCCCTCGCTGGACGACCCGGCCCTCGTCGAGCACGACCACCTCGTCCACGTTCTCCAGCCCTCTGAGCCGGTGCGTGACGAGGAGCGTGGTGCGGTCCCTGGTGACGTCGAGCAGGTCATTCATCAGCCGGTCGGCCGTCTCCTCGTCGAGCGCCTCGGCGGGCTCGTCGAGCAGCAGCACGGGCGGGTCGTACAGCAACGCCCTGGCCAGGGCCAGCCGCTGCAACTGCCCGCCGGACACGGTCTTGCCGTCCTCGCCCAGCTCCGCGTCCCATCCGGTCCGCTCGACCCACCCGTCGACCCTGGCGTCCCGTACGGCCCGCTCGAGCGTCTCCTCGCCGGCCTCGGGGCCCGCGAGGCGCAGGTTGTCGCGGAGGGTGGCGCGGAAGATGTACGGGTCCTGGGTGAGGCCGGTCATGAGCGTCCGTACGTCGTCGCCTGCGAGGTCGCTGACATCGACGCCGTTGACGCGGATATGACCGGACTCGGGCTCGACCAGCCGCATCAGGGCGGCCAGCAACGTGCTCTTCCCCGCTCCGCTGGGACCGACGATCGCGACCCGCTTGCCGGGGGTGAGCGTCAACGACACCCCGTCCAGAGCAGGGTGCCTGAGGGACGCCTTGGCGCGCGGCGACGTCCCATCCGGCGAGGCGGCGGCGGGGTGGCGGACCACCAGGCTGTCGATCTCGATGGTCAGCGGGGACGCGGGCAGGGGCGCGGGCGCCGAGGGTTCCGTGACGGCCGGGGTGGCGGAGCGGACCTCGCGGAGGCGCCGGAGCGCGGCTGTGATGCCCGCCAGGCGCTCGCCCGCCGCGGCCAGCGGCAGCACCGGCTCGAACGACACCAGGGCGGTCAGCGCGAGCACGGCCGTCGCGACCGAACCGGCGCCCGCGCCCCGGGCGAGCAGTACGACGGCCGCCACGGTCAGCCCCTGCACCAGCGTGCCCCCGGCGAGGGCGGCGGCGTGGACACGGGCCTGGCGGCGTTCGAGCGCGGCCAGGGACTCGTCGGCGGACAGCGCCCTGGCCAGCGCCTCGTTGTCGGCTCCGTAGGCGGCCAGGTCGGCGGAGCCGTGCACCAGGTCCGCCACCCGGCCCGCCAGAGCCGCCCTGGCCGGGGCGATCCTGGCCGCCCAGCGGCGGGCGGCGGCGGCCGTACCGGCAGG
>NZ_JBFAMX010000310.1:0-11579 GCF_040659615.1 Nonomuraea sp. NPDC049784 | reverse complement strand
CCAGCAGCCCGGTGGCGACAAGGTAGAGCCCGGCCCCGAAGACGGTGCGGAGCGCGTGCGGGTCGGCGAGGGTGGCCGCGTCGAAGCGGGCCGACAGGGTCGCCTGGGTCACGAAGAACGCGCCGAACGACGAGACCATGCTGACGACGAAGGCGACGCCGCCGAACACCAGGACCTTGGCCAGCAGTAGCCGCGACCGCCAGGGCACCGCGGCGAGCGAGGTGCGGATCATCCCGGTGCGGTATTCACCGGTCATCACCAGGGCGCCGAGCGTGGCCAGGGACAGCTGGGCGAGCACCCCGCCCTGGAAGCTCAGCTCGATGACGTTGAACGACGGATGCGCCGGATCCTCGTCGGCGCCCAGCGCGGCCAGAGAGATCGCGGCGCCCGCGCCGATCATCAGCACGGTCGTGACGACGAGCGCCCACATCGTGGAGCGGAGGGTGCGCAGCTTCGTCCATTCCGAGAGCAATATCCGGGAGAAGCGGGCACGTGCGGCGGTCTGGGTGGGGGAGGTCATCTCTGCTCCGTGACGAGAGAGTCGCCGAGGTGGTACTCGACGCTGTCCTTGGTCATCGCCATGTAGGCCGCCTCCAGCGAGGTTTCCTGCGCGAACAGTTCGTGAAGGGGTATGCCGCGGGCCGCGGCCAGGTCGCCGACCACGTTGGCAGGCATCTTGCGCACCTCCAGGTGGTCGCCGGCCGGCTTCACGGCCGCCCCGTGCCGGCTGAGCAGAGTGGCGAGCTCGGTCAGCTGCGGCGACCTGACCCGCACGTGGCCGTCGCCGCCGCTGACGAACTCCGCCATGTCGGCGTCCTTGATGAGGCGGCCCTTGCCGATCACGATGAGGTGGTCGGCGGTCAGCGCCATCTCGCTCATCAGGTGGCTGGAGACGAACACGGTCCGGCCCTCTGCCGCCATCGCGCGCATGAAGCCCCGGATCCACATGATCCCCTCGGGGTCCAGCCCGTTCACCGGCTCGTCGAACATCAGGATCGGCGGGTCGCCGAGCATGGCGGCGGCGATGCCGAGCCGCTGGCCCATGCCGAGGGAGAAGCCGCCGATGCGCCTGTCCGCGACGGACGCGAGCCCGACCTGGTCGAGGACCTGGCTCACCCGCGAGGCGGGGATGCCGTTGCTCTGCGCCAGGCAGAGCAGGTGGTTGTAGGCGGTGCGGCCGCCGTGGGAGGCCTTGGCGTCGAGGAGCGCGCCGATCTCCCTCAGCGGGGCCGCCAGTTCGGTGTACGGCTTGCCGTTGATCCTGATCGAGCCGCCCGTCGGGTGGTCGAGGTTGAGGATCATCCGCATCGTCGTGGACTTGCCGGCCCCGTTCGGGCCGAGGAAGCCGGTGACCCTGCCGGGCTGCACGGTGAAGGACAACCCACTGACCGCGGTCGTGTCACCGTAGGTCTTGGTGAGGTCATGTACCTCGATCGTTGCCATGGTCTCAGCCTCGCAAGCCGTAAGGCGCCGCGCCTCCTTCTGAAGAAGGCTTGATCGCTGGGCTCACGGTCCTACAGGATGGGCCCCTGGGCCCAGCGGGCCCGGGTCCCGGGATTCAGGCGCCGGGGGTGATCAGGCCCGCCTCGTAGGCGACGATCACCGCCTGCGCCCGGTCGTGAACGTCGATCTTGGCGAACAGGTTCGTCACGTGGTTCTTGACGGTGGAGACGGCGACGCCGAGCGCCTCGGCGATGTCGGCGTTGGAGTGGCCCTTGGCGATCAGGGTGAGCACCTCGCGCTCACGCTCGCTGAGGCCCCGCGCCGACAGCTCGGCAGCGGAGGCCGCCGTGCCCTCCCGGGGGCCGGCGCGGACGAAGGTGCCGATCAGACGCGTGAGCAGGCGGGGTGCGACGGCGGAGTCGCCGCGGTGTACCACGCGGACCCCGTCGACGATCTCCTCTGGCGACACGTCCTTGGGCAGGAAGCCCGAGGCCCCGGCACGCAGCGCTCCCACGACGTACTCGTCGAGGTCGAAGGTGCTCAGCGCCAGGATCCGCGCCTCGGGGGCCGCCCTCGTGATCTGCTCGATGGCCGCGATGCCGTCGAGCTCCGGCATGTGGATGTCCATGAGGATCACGTCGGGCTCCAACTCCCGGGTCCGGCTGACGGCCTCCCGCCCGTCGCCGGCCTCGCCAACGACAGTGATGTCCGGATGCGCCTCGAGGATCAGGCGCAGGCCGTACCGGACCACGACGTGGTCGTCGACGAGCAGAACGGTGATCACGACGTCTCTTCTCCAGATGCGGCGGGCAGCGGAAAGTCGGCGAACACCCGGAAGCCACCCTGCGGCCTGGGTCCGGCCTCGAACATACCGCCGCACAGGGCGACGCGCTCGGCCATGCCTGCCAGCCCGTACCCTCCGGTGGCAGGGCGGCGTGCGCTCATCGCGTCGTCGATGATCTCCACGCTGAGTGCCGAGGACCTGTAGGCGAGCTGAACGGTCGCCCGGCCGCCCTGGCCGTGCTTGCGGACGTTCGTGAGCGACTCCTGCACCACGCGGTAGACGGCCAGGTCGACGGCCGACGGCAGGGGACGTCGCTCCCCCACGATCACGAGCTCGGCGGGCAGGCCGGTCTCGCGGGCGCGAGCCACCAGGGTGTCGAGGGAGTCGGGCGAGCCGACCGCCCCGTCCTCGCTGCTCTTGTCCTCGGCGTCGTCGGCCCGCAGGACGTTCAGCAGGCCCCGCATCTCGGTCATGGCGTCGCGGCCGGCCTGCTCCGCCCTGCGCAGGGCCTCGTGGGAGGCGTCGAGGTCGGGGGTGGTACGGGCGGCGCCGATGAGGAGATTCATCACGCTGATGTGGTGGGCCACCACGTCGTGCAGTTCGCGGGCGATCCTGCGCCGCTCGCTGTGGACGGCCTCGGCGGCGGTCTGGATGTGCTTGCGCCGGTTCAGCTCCTGCCGGGCCCGCACGCTCTGCCCGATCGCGATCAGGACGATCGCGTAGACCACGGTGATCTGGGGCGGCACGTCGTAGCTGTAGGCCAGTGCGGCCACCCCGCCCACCGGCCACCCGGAGCGCGCCGGCAGGTATCTGCCGACGCTGTAGAACGCCACGCAGGCCGGGAAGAGGGTGAGACCCTTGGGGTCGCCCCCGAAGATCACGGCCGCCGCGAACTCGGCGCCGACGACCACGGCCACCACGAGGATCGGCCTCTCGCGCCGCAGGATCAGCGACAGCCCCGTGAGCGCTCCGATCGCGGCGGCCGCCACCATCTGACCGACTGCTATCGGGCCGGCGTCGGCTGCCGTCACGATGAGGTAACCCAGCGAGACGACCAGGGCGAGCGCCGCCAGCAGGGCGTCCTGGACCGCGGGCCGGGCGAGCGTGCTCAGCGCCTGCTCTCTCCGCATGGTCATGACCCTACTGAACACGGCCTTTCACGATCATGGACTGCGGTCGCGCGCCGCCCGGCGGTCTCCGATGCCCATCACGCCGTACGTCACCCAGAGTCACGTTTTCCGCGAGCCTTTCAGCGGAGGATCGGGGCCATTTGACGCACCGCGATCATCTAACTGCGATTAGTAATGCCTTTCACAAATCTGGTGTCAGGCGTATATTACACCTGACCGGAAGGGCCCGAAAAAGAGATACGGAGGGGGCGCGCATTAACCCGTTCAACGTGTAGCGTCATCTCCGGGTTGGTGCGATGCAAGACCCTGCGAGGGCCTTATTTGACAGTCTGGGAGCAGACATGGACAACGAACCGCGCTTCCTCCGGCCAAATGCCATCATCGAGCCGCTCGTCGATGGTTTCTATGCCTGGGTGCTAACTGTTGCACCGGTCCAGGCAGCCATGAATCTGGCGTTTCTGCAAGTTCCTCTGCTGGAGTCCTATCTGCAGTCGCCGCCCGTTCACATCGCGGCAAGTCAGAATCCGGCTCTTCGCGGCGGATACTTCGTGAACATCGGCGAGGACCGGGCCGGCGAGGTCCGGGCGCTGCTCGACTCGATCAAGCGGGACCGCGCCGAGATGCTCCGCTTCGCCGAAGCGATCATGGAGGCCGAGGACATCCTCCGGCAGAGCGCCTCCGGCTTCGACCTCACGCCCCTCTACCCGAAGCTCCCGCCCGAGCTGGGCGGCCTGGTGGAGCTGGCCTACGACACCAACAACCAGCCGACGCTGCGCTTCATGGAGCCGGTCGTCTACACCAGCTCGGTCTACTCAGAAGACCGCCAGTCGGTGCAGCTGTCGATCGAACCGGGCTACGAGCGCCCGTTCATCCTCAGCACCCCGAGACTGTCATCGCCCGACGTCCTTGACCTGCGCATCCCCTTCCGGCACCCCGGCCTGGAGGCGCTGTTCGGCGCCCGAGTACGGCCGAGCACGCTCGGCGAGCTGCGCGAAGCGCTCGAACTACCGGACGACGCCGCCGCCAGGCAGCTGGAGGGCCTGCTCACCACACAGCCGTCGCTGAACAGCGACCGGCACATCGACGGCGGGGGACGCATCCGCTACTTCGGGCACGCCTGCCTCGTCCTGCAGACGCCGGAAGCGGCGATCATCACCGACCCGTTCATCAGCGCGGACAACACCGCCGGTGGCCGCTACACCTACGACGACCTGCCCGACTACCTCGACCTGGTCCTGGTGACCCATGGCCACCAGGACCACATCGTGCTGGAGACGCTGCTGCAGCTGCGCGGCCGCGTCGGCCAGGTCGTGGTGCCGAGGTCCTCGCGAGGCAACCTGTGCGACCCCAACCTCGCCCTCTATCTGTCCCACCTCGGGCTGCCCGTCACGGAGGTGGACGACTTCGACGAGGTCGCCTTCCCCGGCGGGAAGGTCGTCGCGACCCCGTTCCTCGGCGAGCACGCCGACCTGGACATCCGCAGCAAGTCGACGTTCTGGGTCGAGATGGCCGGCCGGTCGATCTTCGTCGGCGCCGACTCCTCCGGGATCGACCCGCTGCTCTACCGCCACATCCGCAGGCACCTCGGCACGGTCGACGTGGCCTTCCTCGGCATGGAGTGCGACGGTGCGCCACTCACGTGGCTCTACCAGGCTCTGCTGACCCGCCCGGTCACCAAGAAGATGAGCGACTCGCGCAAGCTGTCGGGCTCCAACGCCGAGCAAGCCAGCGCCATCGTCACCGAGTTGGGCGCCACCGAGGCCTACATTTACGCGATGGGCGAGGAAAGCTGGCTCGGTCACGTCATGGCCACCAGCTACACCGACGACTCGGTGCAGCTCAAGGAGGTCGAGAAGTTCCAGTCCTGGTGCGCCGACAACGGCGTCAAGTCCGAGCACCTGCTCGGCCAGCAGGAGTGGCGCTGGTAGGAACCCCGCAACATCACCGCTGTTTCTCACCCTTCAGGAGGTCGCGATGCGGACAACCACGCTGGACTTCGAATCGCCCGACGCCCGTTTCAAGGTGCTGATCAACCACGAGGAGCAGTACTCCATCTGGCCCGCGGATCTCGCGGTCCCCGGTGGCTGGACGGAGACAGGGATGATCGGCCCGAAGCCGGAATGCGACGAGTACATAAAGGAGAACTGGACGGACATGCGGCCGAAGAGTCTCCGTATCGCGCTCGACGGCCAGTGACGCGCAGTCCCGATGCCCCACGTATTCACCAATGGGATCCGCCTGGCCTATGAGCGGTGGGGGCGCGGCGAACGCGTCCTGCTGATCATGGGATCGTCCGCGAGTGGCCGGGCGTGGACCCTGCACCAGACGCCGGCGCTGGTGGAGGCCGGCTACCAGGCGGTCACGTTCGACAACAGGGGCATCCCCCCGTCGGACGTGCCGCCCGGCCGGTACTCCCTGGCCGACATGGTGGCCGACACCAAGGGCCTGATCGAGGCCCTGGCAGCGGCGCCATGCCGGATCATCGGCGTGTCCCTTGGCGCGATGATCGCCCAAGAGCTGGCCATCCAATGGCCCCATCTCGTGCGCAGCGCCGTGCTCATCGCGACGAAGTCGCGAACCGACGCGGCCCGCCAGGCGCACTCCGAGGCGTTCCGCGCCCTCGCCGACAGCGGCGTGACGTTGCCGCCGCAGTTCGACGCGGCGCTGTCGGCCTTCCAGATGTTGTCACCGGCGAGCCTGAACGACGACCGGACCGCCTCTCTGTGGCTGGAGACGTTCACGGTGTTCGCCCGCGACAGGAAGACGTCGGCGGGTCAGCAGTGGGCGGACGAGATGCCCGACCGGCGCGCGGCGCTGCGCGGCGTCACGGCGCCGTGCCGGGTGATCGCCTTCTCCGACGACCTCATCACCCCGCCGTACCTGGGCGCCGAGGTGGCCGAGGCCATTCCCGACTGCGATTACGTCGAGATCGAGTCGTGCGGACACTACGGCTATCTGGAGCGCCCGGCCGAGGTCAACACCGCCATTCTCGAATTCCTCGCCAAGAACTAGTGCCGTCGCCTTGCGGGGCATCCATCCGGCTGATCCTCGCTACGGCAAAGATCCACGCAACATTCCCGGACGGACAAGCCGAAGGTGGCCCCACGTGCGACTACGCTCCGCACCACTCGAAGACTGGCTCCGCTACAACTACTTCAACGCCGAGATCGACATCAGCTCCAGCGGCGTGCAGCCGTACTCCATGGCCGAGGTGCGGTCGATCACCGGCCTCAGCCATGACGAGCTGGACAGGCTCGTGTTCGACGACGGCTACTCGCTCGGCGCCCCGGCAGTGCGTGCCGAGATCGCCAAGCGCTGGGGCAGCGGTGACCCCGACAAGGTCATGACCACCAGCGGTTCCGGCGAGGCCGTCTCCCTGGTGCTGATGTCCCTGCTGCGGCCGGGCGACGAGGTGCTCGTCGTACAGCCCGGTTACCACCTGCTGATCGAGCTGGCCGTCGGCCTGGGCTGCGACGTCAAGACCTGGTGGCTCGACGCCGACCGCGACTGGCAGCCCGTGATCGAGGAGGGGCTGGCACTCATCACCGAGCGCACGCGCGCCGTCATCGTGAACTTCCCGCAGAACCCGACCGGCGTCACGATCGCCGAGCAGGACATGCTGCGCCTGGTCGACCGGGCCCGGCAGGTGGGCGCCTACCTGCTGTGGGACGCGGCGTTCGCGGAACTGACCTATGACAGCGAGCCATTGCCCGACGTCTCCACGCTCTACGAGCGCGGCATCGGCTTCGGCACCTTCTCCAAGGTCTTCGGGCTGGCCGGCCTGCGATTCGGCTGGTGCCTGGGCCCGCCGGACGTACTGTGGGACTGCGTACGCATCCGCGACTACACCACACTGCACGTGGCGCCGTTGATCGAGTTGGTGGCGCTGCGGGTGCTCCAACACGCGGACGCGTTCATCGGGCCGCGCCACCGGCAGGCCCGGGACAGCCGCGAGGTCCTCAGGCAGTGGTCACGGGCCAACGAGAGGCTGGTCTCGCTGCCCCTTCCCCAGGCCGGGGTGGCGGCCTTCCCCCGGCTCGAAGGCGTGGACGACGTCGACGCCTTCTGCCAGCGGTTATTCACCGAACATGGCGTCCTGGTGATCCCCGGATCGTGCTTCGGAGCGCCGCGGCACATCAGGCTGGGCTTCGGTGGCCAGGCCGGCCAGCTCGCCGAGGGCCTGGACCGGTTGGCCACCGCGCTCACAGCGGAGAGGTCTCACTAGGAAGCCAGGTCAGCTGATCGATCGGGCGGCCGAGGAGAGTCGCGCCGCCCGTGACTTCCGCAGGTCACTGGTGACGTTGATCCGCTTCAGCCATCGGTCGGTGCCGTCGTGGCGGGCGTTGAACGGCTTGCGCCCGTGGACGACCCGGTAGTTGTCAAGGAAGCAATAGTCGCCGCTCTCCAGCTTCATGTCGAACATCAGATCGTCCATGGCCTTGACGAGCTGGTCGAGAGCGGACCTCGCCTCGTCATCGCCCTCGGCCACGCTCATGAAGTACGGGTCGGCCCGGATGTAGGGCTTGGCGGGGTCTCCGAACAGGACGGCCACCGGCTCGGGGGCGTCCTTCATCTGGGTGATGGCGGCGAAGACGCCCTCGTCGGCGGCGGAGTTGTTGTGGGCCAGGTGCGACTCGTCCGGGCTGATCACGAACCGGTTCTCCATGAGCGTGGCCCTGACGTCGTCGGCCAACTGGAGGTCGTCGACGTATCCGACCGTCGTGGCGGCCGAGTAGGGGTTGCGCAGGCAGGAGAACAGCAGGAAGTCGCCGCGCAACGGATGGAAGGCGTCCTCGGTGTGCCAGGTCAGCAACGCCTCGCTGCTGGAGCCAAGCTGCTCGTGCTCGTGTCCCTTGATCGGGATGACGTCGTGGACCAGCCGGCCGTCCTGCTGCGTCGCCCAGATGAACGGGTCGCCCAGCAGCGAGCCGTAGAGCAGGAGCAGCAGCTCCTCACGGCGGGCGGGCGAGGGCTCGGGGCGGTCGCGCCAGTGCGCCGGCGTCGGGCCCAGCCGATCATGGTCGATCGGGTGTCCTGAGATCGTGAGGACGCCTGACATCTGCTCAAGGCGGAACGCGTTCAGCGCGAGCCGCAGGCGCTTCGGCAGCTCGTGGGCGTACACCGTCGCGTGGTGCAGAGCAGCTTCCTGGTCGAGCTTGTAGAACTCTTCCTCGCACTCGTCCAGGAGCTGGGAAATCGCGCCCCGCTCCGCCTGGTCGAGCTCCAGATTGTCCATTCCGAAAGCCCTTCTTCGTCCGATTGCCGCAGGCGACCGGGGGATCACCGATTGCACGGATAAAGTCGGCACGGACGCCGGCACGAAATCCCCCTTTGTCCTGCCCCATATTATGCCAGTATTTCTTCTCACAACCTATCGGTCAGGTTGAGTGTAATTTTTTTCTCTTTCCCGGAACAGGCAATGCGATATCGCCGCACGACGATTTAATTATGCTCATCGCGACCTGTTCAGACTTTTGTCAGGCCCACCAGCCCGCGCCGCGATCGCACGGTGATCTGCCGCGCTGGAGTTCCCACCCTGGCGGGCGGCTCTGCGTCATCTTTTCGTCCGTCCCCGTATTCCTAGAATTCGAACTCTTCGTAGTCACTCAGCGGTGCCTGCGGCGACAGTTCCTCGATCACCTCCGCCAGTTCGGCGATGTTCGGATGGTCGAAGATCGCCGCGAGGGGCACCTCCACGGTGAAGGCGGCCCGTAGCCGGGAGATCACCTGGGTGGCCAGCAGGGAGTGCCCGCCCAGGTCGAAGAAGTCGTCCGTGACTCCGACCCGTTCCAGGCCGAGGACCTGCGCCCAGATACCGGCCAGCACCTCTTCGGTGGCGGTGCGGGGCGGTGCGTAGTCGCTCTCTGACCCAGGCTGGAGGTTGTCGGGTGCGGGGAGGGCGGCGCGGTCGAGCTTGCCGTGCCGGGTCACCGGCAGGGCCGGCAGCTCCATGAATATCGACGGGACCATGTACTCGGGCAGGCTGTCTCGCACGGATGCGCGCAGCTCCGCCACCGGCGGCAGGTCTCCGACCACGTAAGCGACCAACCGCTCCAGCGGGTCGGCGACCACGACAGCCGCGGTGATGGCCGGATGCGCCAGCAGGGCGGCTTCGACCTCGCCGGGTTCGATCCGGTACCCGCGGATCTTCACCTGCTGGTCGGCGCGGCCAAGGAACTCCAGCTCACCGTCCGGTAGCCAGCGCACCCGGTCGCCACTGCGATACAAACGCCCCCCATCACCGGAGAACGGATCGGCGACGAACCGCTCGGCCGTCAACTCTGGGCGGCCGCCATACCCTCGGGCCACGCCGACGCCGGCGATGAACAACTCCCCAGGTACACCCACCGGGACCGGCTGCAGATGCCGATCCAGCACATACACCCGCGTGTTCGGCAACGGCCCACCGATCGGAGCAGGCCCATCCACCCCCGCCTCGATCCCGGCCAGCTCGCTGTAGGTCGAGTCGATCGTCGTCTCGGTGATCCCGAACGCCGTCAGCACCCGCGCACCCAACACCTCACGAGCCCGCAGAACGGCAGACGTGCGCCACACATCCGTCGTCACCACCATCAAGCGGAGGTCGGGCAGGCGCCGGCCATCCCGCTCAAGGTGCCGTACCAGCTCGTCGGCGAACCGGGGCGCGCACTCGAACGCGTTGACCTTCGCCCGTTCCAGCTCCGCCACCCAGGCGGGAGTGGTGAGCTGCAGCCCCACCTCACCGATCACCAAGGCCCCGCCGCCGCACAGGGCCCGGACCAGGTCGGCGGTGAACACGTCGAAGCTGACGCTGGCCAGCGACAGCCACCGGTATTTCGCCTCGGCCGGGAAGTGAGCCTGTGACCAGGCAGCGTACGTTCCGGCCAGCGACCCGTGCGTGACCAGGACACCCTTCGGCCTGCCCGTGGAACCGGAGGTGTAGATCACGCCGGCCAAGCGTCCCGGGTGCGTCTTGCCCGATACCGGCGCCCAGGACTCGGCCGCCACCGCAGCCACCGTGGGCCGGTCGTCCAGCCACACAACGGTGTCCGCGGCCGTCAGCGCGCCCTCGCCCAGGCGCTCGGCCGACCGGCGATGCGCGACAACCACCTGGACCTGGCTGTCGGCGAGCATGTACGCCACCCTGTCGGCCGGGTAGTCGGAGTCCAGGAGCAGGTGAGCGCCGCCGGCCTTCCAGACCGCCAGCACCGCCACCACCAGGTCCAGCCCACGCTCCAGACACAGGCCGACGACCGTCTCCGGCCCCACCCCGAGACCCCGCAGGTAATGGGCCAACCGGTTGGCCCGTACCTCGAGTTGGGCGTAGGTCAGCGTCTCCTCACCGCAGATCGCAGCGACGGCCTGCGGAGCCTCGACCGTCCGCTCGGCGATCAGTTCGTGCACGCCGGAAAGGCTGGGGAGTGGAGCCTCGGTCGCGTTCCAGCCGCTGAGCAGTTGCCGTCGTTCCAGAGTCTTCAGGAGGGGTAGCTCAGAAACCCGGCGCTCAGCGTCGGCGGTCACGGACTCCAGCAGTGTCGTCAGGTGGCCGAGCATCCGCTCCATCGTCGAGCGGTCGAACAGCTCCGTGCTGTACTCCACCACCCCCGCCAGCCTGTCGCCGTCCTCCACCAGCGCGATGCTGAGGTCGAAGATCGCCGTCTCCTGCGGCGTACCCCACCCGGACACCTCGGCCGCTCCGAGCCTGGACTCACCGCCGTCGCCGCCCAGAGCGTAGTCGAACAAGACCTGGAAGAGCGGGGTGCGGGAGCGGTCGCGTTCGGGGGCGAGGGCGTCGACGACCTGCTCGAACGGCACGTCCTGGTGGGCGTAGGCGGCGAGCGCGTTGCCGCGCACCCTGCCGATCACGTCGGCGAAGGTGGGGTTGCCGGACAGGTCGGTACGCAGGACCAAGGTGTTGATGAAGAACCCGATCAGGTCCTCGGTCTCGGCCCGGTTGCGGTTGGCGATCGGAGTGCCGATCACGATGTCGTCCTGGTCGGCGTACCGTCCGAGGAGCACCGAGACAGCGGAGAGCAGGGTCATGAACATCGTGGCCCCGGCCTCACGACTCACTGCTCGCAGGGCGGCCGTGATCTGTGGAGCGATGTCGAATTCGACCTTCGCGCCTGCCGAGGACCGTACGGCGGGGCGGGGCCTGTCGGTGGGCAGCTCCAGGGTCGGGGCCCCCGCCAGCCGCTCGCGCCAGTAGCCGAGCTGCTCCTCGAGCACCTCGCCCTGGAGCC